>JAJZPI010000092.1 GCA_021811275.1 Deltaproteobacteria bacterium | reverse complement strand
CGGCGACAACGTATCGATCGAGGTTAACCTGATCACGCCCATCGCCATGGAGAAGGAGCTTCGCTTCGCCATCCGCGAGGGCGGCCGCACGGTGGGCGCCGGCGTCATCAGCGAAATCATCGAGTAAGGCGGGATCAAAATGGCCAGGGATCTAGTCCAGTTGATTTGTCAGGACTGCAAGCGCAAGAACTACACCACGACCAAGAACAAGCGCCGCACGCCTGACAAGCTGGAGTTCAAGAAATTTTGCAGCCACTGCCGGACGCACACCACGCACCGGGAGGGCAAGTAGGAATCCACGCACGCCTGTAGCTCAACTAGGCTAGAGCGTCGGACTCCAAATCCGAAGGCTGGGGGTTCGATTCCCTCCAGGCGTGCCACAAGGAACCATAAAGAATGGCCGAAGCCAAGCCCAACAAGAAACCGCCGCGGCCCAAGGCCGCCGCTGTGGCGGGTAAGCCCGCATCGTCCAGGTCCGCCGCCGTCCCGGCCAAGGGCCCGCGCCCCCCGGCCAAGACCGGCAAGGACAAGGACGAGAAAAGCGGCGGGCCTTCCCAGTGGTGGGAGGCATCGGTCCAGTTTCTGCGCGAGGTCAAGACCGAGCTGCGAAAGGTGACCTGGCCCCCCCGCCGCCAGGCAGTGTCCAGCACGGGCGTGGTTTTGGCTTTGGTGATCCTGGTTTCAATATTCCTGGGCGTCGTGGACTTGGTGCTTTCCCGCCTGGTGCGCGTGCTGATCGGCTAGGGTGACCAACGTGGCCAAGAACTGGTACATAGTCCACACCTACTCCGGCTTCGAGAACAAGGTGCGCGAGGCTCTGACCGAGCGCATCAAGTCCCATGGCCTGGCCGATTATTTCGGCCGGGTCCTGGTGCCCATGGAGAAGGTGGTGGAGATGGTCAAGGGCCAGAGACGCGAATCGTCGCGCAAGTTCTATCCCGGCTACATTCTGGTCGAGATGGAGATGAATGACGAGACCTGGCACCTGGTCAAGTCGACGGCCAAGGTCACCGGCTTCGTGGGGGGTACGGAAACCGCCCCCAGCCCCATAACCCCCGAGGAGGCCGAGCGCATCCTGGCCCAGATGGCCGAGGGCGCCAAGGCTCCGCGGCCCAAGTACAGCTTCCGCGAGGGCGACGAGATCAGGGTCATTGACGGACCCTTCAACAACTTCAACGGCGTGGTCGAGGAGGTCAATCCTGACAAGGGCAAGCTCAGGGTCCTGATCAGCATCTTCGGCCGGGCCACTCCCGTGGAACTGGAGTTCGTCCAGGTCACCAAGATATAGCCTCTGGGGTAAGCCTCGAGACTCGGGCTTTTGGAAACCTTGCGCCCCCACGGCCCCACCCGGCCGCAGGGCGCATCCCTTGTAGAGGGTCGGCTGGAAATAAAGGCGGGTGGGCTTGACAAGCATGGGCCGCTTTTACTCGGCAACAGGCCCGCCCGATTGCCTAGGAGATCGCAATGGCCAAGAAAGTCGTCGCCAACATCAAACTGCAGATTCCGGCCGGCAAGGCCAACCCCAGCCCGCCGGTGGGCCCGGCCCTGAGCCCCCACGGCGCCAACATCATGGAATTCTGCAAGGCCTTCAACGCCCGCACCGCCGGCGGCGAGGATACCATCATCCCGGTGGTGATCACCGTCTACGCCGACCGCAGCTTCACCTTCATCACCAAGACCCCCCCGGCGGCGGTGCTGTTGCGCAAGGCTGCGGGCATCCCCAAGGGCTCTCCGGTGCCCAACCGCGACAAGGTGGGCAAGATCAGCATGGACAAGATCAAGGAGATCGCCCAGCAGAAGATGAACGACTTGAACACCAGCAACCTGGACCAGGCCATGAAGACCATCATGGGCACGGCCCGCTCCATGGGGCTGGAGATCGTCTAGATAAACGGCTTCCCCCTGGAGGCCTGGCCAGGCCGCCACACAGGGGACTCCGAACGAACGGAGGGATGACATGGCCAAGCACGGCAAGAAATTCGAGGAGGCCAGCGCCAAGGTCGATCGCGTGCAGCGGCTCGCCTTCGAGCAAGGCCTGGAGGTCGCCCTGGGGGCGAGCTTCGCCAAGTTTGACGAGACGGTGGACGTGGCAATCCGCCTGGGCGTAGACCCTCGCCACGCCGACCAGATGGTGCGCGGCACGGTGGTGTTGCCCCACGGCACCGGCAAGCCGGTCACGGTGGCGGTCTTCGCCAAGGGCGAGAAGGAAAAGGAGGCCCTGGACGCCGGAGCCGACTTCGTGGGCAGCGACGAGCTGGTCGAGAAGATACAGGGCGGTTGGACCGACTTTGATCGCGCCGTGGCCACGCCCGACATGATGGGCACCGTGGGCAAGCTGGGCCGCATCCTGGGCCCTCGGGGGCTGATGCCCAACACCAAGAGCGGCACCGTCACCTTCGACCTGGCCAAGGCCATCAAGGAGATCAAGGCCGGCAAGATCGAGTTCAGGGTGGACAAGGGCGGCGTGGTGCACGCCCCCATCGGCAAGGTCAGCTTCGGGGTGCCCAAGCTCAAGGAGAATCTCGATTCCTTGATGGAGACCCTGCTGCGCCTTAAGCCGGCCACGGCCAAGGGCACCTACATCAAGGGCGCGGTGGTTTCGACCACCATGGGCCCGGGCGTCAAGCTCGATACCGCCGAGATCAAGGCGGTCAAGGCCTAGAGCGGGGAGGTCCGGCAGGGCCTCTTCCAAAAGGCTTTACGCGGGGGCCCCGCAGGCCTGCCGCTGCATATACAAGGCTCTGGTACTGCGTCTTCGCGTCGGAGACAGCCGGTGGCCGGGCGAACGGCCGTAATGACCCGATGGAGGGTCGCCAGCCGAGAGCGAACGAGGCGGTTGGGCGCATATGGGATCGTGCTCACCTCCTTGGTCTTTGACGAAGGAAGCATTTCCAGGAGAGCAAAGGAGGTAGGGACAGGTGAACAAGACCCAGAAGGAGGCGGTGGTCGGCGACATGACCGAACGCCTCGGCCGGGCCCAGGCGCTGGTCTTGACCGACTTCACCGGACTCAAGGTCGAGCAGATGACCGCGCTGCGCCAGCAGCTGCGGGACAAGGGCTTTGAGTACGCGGTCGTCAAGAACACGCTGTTGAAGAGGGCCAGCGAGGGCAAGGCCGCGTCGGTGTTGGCCGACGAGTTGACCGGCCCCAACGGGCTTGGGCTGTCTTACGACGACCCCGTGGGCCTGGCCAAGGCCCTGGTGGACTTCGCCAAGACCAACCCCAAGCTGGCCATCAAGGCCGGGGTTCTCTCGGGCAAGCTTATCGGCCCCGAGCAGATCGCCGACTTGGCCAAGCTGCCGGGCCGCGAACAGCTGCTGTCCATGCTGCTGGGCGCCCTGCAGGGCGTGCCGCGCAACATGGTGACCGTGCTGGCGGCCGTGCCGCGTTCGCTGATGAACGTGCTCAAGGCCATTGAGGAAAAGAAGGCCGGACAGGCCGCCTGACAAACGATCCCGCGAACAACCCCGGGGCCCCCATAAGCGCGGCCCCCGCTCAGAGAAAGGAAGCAAATATCATGGCCATAACCAAGGCTGAAGTCATCGAGTTCATCAAGAGCATGAGCGTCCTGGAGCTTTCCGAGCTGGTCAAGGAGCTTGAGGAGACCTTCGGCGTGAGCGCGGCCGTGCCCATGGCCATGGCGGCCATGCCCGGCGCCGGCGGCGGCGAGGCCGCGGCGGCCGAGGAGCAGACCGAGTTCGATGTGATCCTGGAGTCGGCGGGCTCCGCCAAGATCCAGGTCATCAAGGTCGTGCGCGCCATCACCGGCCTGGGCCTGAAGGAGGCCAAGGACCTGGTCGACGGCGCTCCCAAGCCCGTCAAGGAAGCCGTCAGCAAGGAAGAGGCCGAGGGCATCAAGACTCAGCTCGAGGAAGCCGGTGCGGGGGTCACCATCAAGTAAAACCCGCGTCTGGCCGTTTGTTTCATCCCGCGCCGGCCGTCCTCGGCGGATGGCCGGCGCGGACAAAATCTTCGCCCCCCGGCGACAGCTGGGCCGCTTGCTCGGGCGAGCGGGCCAGGTGCGGCCGGGTACTTGTGCTTGGCGTTCCGGCGGGGGTGGCCTAGGCCGCTCAAGTCCGTTTTGCCCCTTCCTCTAAGGAGAGTCCATGAGCCAGGCGAACGAAATCAGGCGGGTTCGCAAGAACTTTGGCAAAATCGCCAAGATCATCGACATCCCCAACCTGATTGACATGCAAAAGCAGTCCTATGAACGCTTTTTGCAGAAGGACGTGGCGGCCGAGCGTCGTCAGGAGACCGGCTTGCAAGCGGTCTTCAAGAGCGTCTTTCCCATCCGGGACTTTTCCGGAACTTCCTCCTTGGAGTTCGTTTCCTATGCCTTTGGCGAGGTCAAGTACGACGTAGACGAGTGTCTGGCCCGAGGCATGACCTACGAGGCCCCCTTGAAGCTCACGGTGCGTCTGGTGGTTTACGACACCGACAAGGACACCAACGTACAGTCGATCCGCGACATCAAGGAGCAGGAGATCTACTTCGGCACCCTGCCGCTCATGACCGCCCGCGGAACCTTCATCGTCAACGGCACCGAGCGCGTGGTGGTCAGCCAGCTCCACCGCTCCCCCGGCATCTTCTTCGACCATGACAAGGGCCGCACCCACTCCAGCGGAAAGCTGCTTTTCAGCGCGCGCATCATCCCCTTGCGCGGCTCCTGGATCGACCTGGAGTTCGACCCCAAGGACATCCTTTTCGTGCGCATCGACCGCCGCCGGCGCTTTCCGGTGACGCTGCTGCTCAAGGCCCTGGGCTACTCCGCCCAGGAGCTCTTGGAATACATGTACAAGAAGGAAGTCTTCGAGCTTCAGGAGGGCAAGGTCTTCCTGCGGGTCAACCCCGACTTGCTCATGGGCCGCGAGATGACCCGCGAGGTGCCCGACCCCGAAACCGGCAAGCCCTTGGTCAAGGCCGGCAAAAAGATCAGCCGCCGGGCCCTGAACCGCCTGGCCGAGTTCAAGGTCGAACGGGTGCAGGTGGACGAGGACGACCTCCTGGGCCGCTACGCCGCCGTGGACGTGGCCGACCCCCAGACCGGCGAGGTCATCCTGGGCCTAAACCAGCCCATCGGCAGCGAGTCCCTGCTCAAGATGCGCGCCGCCGGCATCGCCGAGGTGCCGACTCTGCTCATCGACGGCCTGCACGTGTCCTCCAGCTTCCGCGACACCTTGGAGCTGGACAAGATCGAGAGCACCGACGAGGCCATCGTTGACATCTACCGCAAGCTCAGGCCCTCCAACCCCCCCACCCTGGAGGTGGCCCGCACCTTCTTCCACAACCTGTTTTTCAGCGCCGAGCACTACGACCTCTCGGCGGTGGGCCGCTTGAAGCTCAACCTGCGCCTGGGTGTGGACGTGCCGGTGGATGTGCGCACCCTGCGCCGTGAGGACATCCTGCGCGCCACCCAGCTCTTGATCGAGATCAAGGACAGCGAGGGCCAGGTGGACGACATCGACCACCTGGGCAATCGGCGAGTGCGCGCGGTGGGCGAGCTTTTGGAGAACCAGTACCGCATCGGCCTGGTGCGCATGGAGCGGGCCATCAAGGAGCGCATGAGCCTCCAGGAGATTGAGGCCCTCATGCCCCACGACCTGATCAACTCCAAGCCCGTCTCGGCGGTGGTCAAGGAGTTCTTCGGCACCAGCCAGCTCAGCCAGTTCATGGACCAGACCAACCCGCTCTCGGAAGTCACCCACAAACGCCGCCTTTCCGCCCTGGGGCCGGGCGGCCTGACCCGCGAGCGCGCCGGCTTCGAGGTGCGCGACGTCCACTCCACCCACTACGGCCGCATCTGCCCCATCGAAACGCCGGAGGGACCCAACATCGGGCTCATCGTCAGCCTGTCAACCTACGCCCGGGTCAACGACTACGGCTTCATCGAGACGCCCTACCGCACGGCCAAGGGGGGACGGGTCTCCAAGGAGGTGCTGTTCCTGAGCGCCCTGGAGGAGGCCGATCACGCCATCGCCCAGGCCAACGCGCCGCTGGACGAACGCGGCGCCTTCCAGAACGACATCGTCAGCGTGCGCCGGGCCGGCGAGTTCATGATGTCCGGCCCCGAGGAGGTGGAGTACATGGACGTGTCGCCGAACCAGCTGGTTTCGGTGGCCGCCTCCCTGGTTCCCTTCCTGGAGAACGACGATGCCAACCGCGCGCTGATGGGCTCCAACATGCAGCGCCAGGCGGTGCCGCTCTTGGCCACCGACGCGCCCCTGGTGGGCACGGGCATCGAGGAAGTGGTTGCCCGCGACAGCGGAGTCTGCGTGGTGGCCGAGTCCGACGGCCTGGTCAACGACGTCGATGCCAGCCGCATCGTGGTGCGCTACGACAAGCCCCTGACCCACGAGGCCCACTCGCAGGTAAAGATCTACAAGCTGACCAAGTTCCAGCGCAGCAACCAGAACACCTGCACCAGCCAGAAGCCCATCGTGGTGCGCGGCCAGAAGGTCAAAAAGGACCAGATCCTGGCCGACGGGCCGGCGGTGGCCGGCGGCGAGCTGGCCCTGGGGCGCAACGTGATGGTCGCCTTCATGAGCTGGGGCGGCTACAACTACGAGGACTCCATCCTGGTTTCCGAGCGCATCGCCAAGGACGACATCTTCACCTCGGTGCATATCGAGGAGTTCGAGACCGTCGCCCGCGACACCAAGCTGGGCAAGGAGGAGATCACCCGCGACATCCCCAACGTGGGCGAGGAGGCCTTGCGCAACCTGGACGAGTCGGGCATCATCCGCGTGGGCGCGGAGATCAACGCCGGCGACATCCTGGTGGGCAAGATCACCCCCAAGGGCGAAACCCAGCTCAGCCCGGAGGAGAAGCTGCTGCGGGCGATCTTCGGCGAGAAGGCGGGCGACGTGAAAGACACCAGCCTGCGGGTTCCCCCGGGCGTGGAGGGCATCGTCATCGACGCCCGGGTCTTCTCCAGGAAGGGCATCGAGAAGGACGAGCGCGCCCAGGCCATCGAGGACGAGGAGGTGGCCCGCCTGATGAAGGACGAGAAGGACGAGGTCCGCATCATTCGCCGCAACGCCCTGGACCAGCTGGAGAAGCTCCTGGTGGGACGCACCCTGGCGGCCCCCTTCAAGGATGACAAGGGCAAGACGCTGATAAACAAGAAGACCCCCATCACCGTCGAGATGCTCAAAGACGTGCCGGTGGGCTTCATGCGCGAGATCGAGCTGGCCGGCGCCGACGAAAAGGTCCAGGCAGAACTGGAGCGGCTGGTCGAAGGCTACCTCGAGCAGGTGGAGATGATCCACGCCTACTTCGAGAACAAGATCGGCAAGCTCAAAAAGGGCGACGAGCTGCCTCCCGGCGTGATCAAGATGGTCAAGGTCTACGTGGCCATGAAGCGCAAGCTCTCGGTGGGCGACAAGATGGCCGGCCGCCACGGCAACAAGGGCGTGGTCAGCCGCATCCTGCCCGTGGAGGATATGCCCTACTTCTCCGACGGCACCCCGGTGGACATCGTCTTGAACCCTCTGGGCGTGCCCAGCCGCATGAACGTGGGCCAGGTTCTGGAGACCCACCTGGGCTGGGCCAGCGCCGAGCTGGGCAACCAGGTCGGCCGCCTAATCGATGCCATCGCCGAGGCCAAGAGCAAGGCCCTGGCCAAGGCCAAGACCAAGGAGCTGCGCTCCTTCCTGGAGCAGATATACTCGCCGGTGGAGCTGGAAAAGGGCTACGGCCAGTACAAGGATGACGACCTGCCCGCCGCGGCCGCGCCGCTCAGAAGAGGCGTGCCCATGGCCACCCCGGTCTTCGACGGCGCCTCCGAGGCCGAAATCAGGGCTCTTTTGGAACTGGCCGGGGTCTCGGGCACCGGCCAGGCCCGCCTGGTCGACGGCCGCAGCGGCGACACCTTCGACCGCACCGTGACCGTGGGCAACATGTACATGCTCAAATTGCACCACTTGGTCGACGACAAGATCCACGCCCGCTCCATCGGACCCTACTCCCTGGTCACCCAGCAGCCCCTGGGCGGCAAGGCCCAGTTCGGTGGGCAGCGCCTGGGCGAGATGGAAGTCTGGGCCATGGAGGCCTACGGGGCCGCCTACTCGCTGCAGGAGTTCCTTACGGTCAAGAGCGACGACGTCGCCGGGCGCACCCGGATGTATGAAAAGATAGTCAAGGGCGAAAACAATCTGGAGGCCGGCCTTCCCGAAAGCTTCAACGTTTTGGTCAAGGAGTTGCAAGCCCTCTGCCTGGACGTGGAGTTGATCGAGAACAAGCACGAAGCCGCCGCCGAGTAAAGGAGAAGTCCCTTGGAAGACCTTTACAGCTATTTCGCCAAGCCCAAAGATCCTCTTTCCTTCGACGCGGTCAAGATATCCCTGGCCAGCCCGGAGAAGATCAAGGCCTGGTCCTTCGGCGAGGTCAAGAAACCCGAGACCATCAACTATCGCACCTTCAAGCCCGAGCGCGACGGCCTGTTCTGCGCCAAGATCTTCGGCCCCACCAAGGACTACGAGTGCAACTGCGGCAAATACAAGCGCATGAAGCACCGCGGCGTGGTCTGCGAGAAGTGCGGCGTCGAGGTCATCCAGTCCAAGGTCCGGCGCGAACGCATGGGCCACATCGAGCTGGCCACCCCGGTGGCCCATATCTGGTTCCTGAAGTCCCTGCCCTCCAAGGTCGGCAACCTGCTCGACCTGACCTTGAAGGAGCTGGAGAAGGTCCTCTACTTCGAGAGCTACATCGTCACCGACCCCGGCGACACCCCCATGACCAGGGGCATGCTGCTTCTGGAGGACCGCTACCGCCAGATGCGCGAGGAGTTCGGCAACCGCTTCAAGGCCGGCATCGGCGCCGAGGCCATCCAGACCCTGCTCAAGGGCATGGAGCTGGCCGGGCTCTACGACGAACTCAAGGCAGAGATGGTCACCACCACCAGCGAGGCCAAGCGCAAGAAGCTGGCCAAGCGCCTGAAGGTCATCGACGCCTTCCGCGAGAGCGGCAACCAGCCCGAATGGATGATCATGGACATCATCCCGGTGCTGCCGCCGGACCTGCGGCCCCTGGTGCCCCTGGACGGCGGCCGCTTCGCCACCAGCGACTTGAACGACCTATACCGCCGGGTCATCAACCGCAACAACCGCCTGCGCCGGCTGCACGAGCTCAGCGCCCCGGATATCATCATCCGCAACGAAAAGCGCATGCTGCAGGAGGCGGTGGACGTCCTGTTCGACAACGGCCGCCGGGGCAAGACCATCACCGGCCCCAACAAACGCCCCTTGAAGTCCCTGTCCGACATGCTCAAGGGCAAGCAAGGCCGCTTCCGCCAGAACCTGCTGGGCAAGCGCGTGGACTACTCGGGCCGCTCGGTCATCGTCATCGGCCCGGACCTGCGCCTGCACCAGTGCGGCCTGCCCAAGAAGATGGCGCTGGAACTCTTCAAGCCCTTCATCTACAACCGGCTCGAGGTCAAGGGCCTGGTCACAACCATCAAGGGGGCCAAGAAGCTCGTCGAACGCGAGACTCCGGAGGTCTGGGACACCCTTTCCGAGGTGGTGCGCGAGTATCCCGTGATGCTCAACCGCGCCCCCACCCTGCACCGTCTGGGCATCCAGGCCTTCGAGCCGCTTCTGGTCGAGGGCAAGGCCATTCAGCTGCACCCCCTGGTCTGCCAGGCCTACAACGCCGACTTCGACGGCGACCAGATGGCCGTGCACGTGCCGCTTAGCATCGAGGCCCAGATCGAGGCCCGGGTGCTCATGATGAGCACCAACAACATCCTCTCGCCCGCCAACGGGGAGCCCATCATCGTGCCCAACCAGGACATCGTGCTGGGGCTCTACTATCTCACCCGCGAGCGCCCCCTGGCCCTGGGCGAGGGCAAATCCTTCTCCGACCCGGAGGAGGTGCGCATGGCCTTCGACGCCGGGGCGGTCAGCCTGCACGCGGCCATCGAGTGCCGGGTGGAGGGCAAACGGGTCAAGACCACGGTGGGCCGGGTGCTTCTCTCGGAGATCCTGCCCCCGGAGCTCTCCTTCGAGCTGATCAACCTGGTCATGGACAAAAAGGCCTTGAAGGGCCTGGTGGGCTACTGCTACCGCAAGGCCGGCACCAAGGCCACCGTGCTCCTGGCCGACCGCTTGAAGGACCTGGGCTACCGCTACTCCACCAAGAGCGGGCTAAGCATCTGCGTCAGCGACATGGTCATCCCCCATGTCAAGAACGACATCATCGAGCAGGCCATGGCCGAGGTGCGCCAGATCGAGAAGCAGTACAAGGACGGCATCATCACCGACGGCGAGAAGTACAACAAGGCGGTGGACATCTGGGCCAAGGCCACCGAGGACGTGGCCAAGGAGATGATGGACGAAATCAGCACCGAGACGGTCAAGGGGGCCGACGGCACCGAGATCACCACCACCAGCTTCAATCCCATCTTCATGATGGCCGACTCCGGCGCCCGCGGCTCCAAGGACCAGATGAAGCAGCTGGCCGGCATGCGCGGTCTGATGGCCAAGCCCAGCGGCGAGATCATCGAGACCCCCATCACGGCCAACTTCCGCGAGGGGCTCACGGTGTTGCAGTATTTCATCTCGACTCACGGCGCCCGCAAGGGTCTGGCCGACACGGCGCTTAAAACCGCCAACTCCGGCTACCTCACCCGCCGCCTGGTGGACGTGAGCCAAGACGCCATCGTCACCGAGATCGACTGCGGCACCATCAACGGCATCGAGGTGGAGGCCCTGCGCGAGGGCGGCGAGGTCATCCAGCACGTGGGCGAGCGCGTCCTGGGCCGCACGGCCCTGCGCAGCGTGCGCGACCCCCTGACCGGCGACATCCTCATTCCGGCCAATGCCGAGATCGACGAGGACGGGGTGGCCAAGCTGGAGGAGGCCGGGGTGGAGCAGGTGGAGATCCGCAGCGTTCTCACCTGCGAGTGCAAGCGCGGCGTTTGCTCCAAGTGCTACGGCCGCGACCTGGCCCACGCCAAGCCCGTGGACGTGGGCGAGGCCATCGGTATCATCGCCGCCCAGTCCATCGGCGAGCCCGGCACCCAGCTGACCATGCGCACCTTCCATATCGGTGGCGCGGCGGCCCGGCGCGCCGAGCAGTCCAAGGTGGAGGCGCGCTACACCGGCCAGGTCAAGTACATCAACCTGTCCACCGTCGAGAGCAGCCAGGGCCACCGGGTGGTCATGAACCGCAACGGCGAACTGGCCATCATCGGCGAGGGCGGGCGCGAGCGCGAGCGCTACAAGGTGAACTATGGCGCGCATTTGCTCTTTGCCGATTCGGAGATGGCCCAAGCCGGCAGCGTGGTGGCCCAGTGGGACCCCTACACCAGCCCCATCCTCACCGACGTTGACGGCGAGGTGAAGTTCGGCGACATCCTCGAAAACATCACCATGCAGGAGCGCCTGGACCCGGTGACCGGCCGTTCCACCAAGGTCACGGTGGAGTCCAAGAACCCCGACCTGCGGCCGCGCATCTCGATCAAAGAGGCCGGCACCAACAAGACCGTCAAGCTCACCGGCGGGGCCGGGCGCGGCGACGCCCGCTACCTTCTGCCCGTGGGCGCCATCATCATGGTGGCCGAGGGCGATCCGGTCAAGGCCGGCGACGTGCTCGCCCGCATCCCCCGCGAAACCACCAAGACCAAGGACATCACCGGCGGTCTGCCCCGGGTGGCCGAGCTGTTCGAGGTGCGCAAGCCCAAGGAGTGCGCGGTCATAAGCGAGATCGACGGCCTGGTGGCCTTCGGCAAGCAGACCAAGGGCAAGCGTAAGGTGGTGGTCACCCCCGAGTTCGGCGATGCCCGGGAGTACCTGATTCCCAAGGGCAAGCACGTGACCGTGCATGAGGGCGATTTCGTCAAGGCCGGCGAGCCGTTGATGGACGGCTCCATCAACCCGCACGACATCTTGCGCTCGCGCACCTTGAAGGACCTGGCCCGTTATCTGGTCGACGAAGTGCAGGAGGTCTACCGCCTCCAGGGCGTGAAGATCAACGACAAGCACATCGAGGTCATCGTTCGCCAGATGCTCCGGCGGGTGCGCATCAAGGACGCCGGCGACGCCTCCTTCCTGATGGGCGAGCAGATTGAGAAGTGGCGTTTTGACGAGGAAAACGAGCGGTTGGAGGAAAAGAACCTCCGGCCGGCCACGGCCGAGCCCCTGCTGCTGGGCATAACCAAGGCCAGCCTCTCGACCGATTCCTTCATCAGCGCCGCTTCCTTCCAGGAGACCACCAAGGTTTTGACCGAGGCGGCCATTGCCGGAAAGGTCGATGATCTAAAGGGGTTGAAGGAAAACGTCATCATGGGCCGGCTGATCCCGGCCGGAACCGGGCTCTCGCTCTACCGCAACCTCCATATCCCCCATGCCGAGGCTCCGGCCGATTACCGGCCCGGGCGGGGCTACACGGACAGCGACGTCAGCCTCTCCCTGGAGGAAGAGGTGGGCGAAGCCGGTATCGAGCCCGGGGTGCTGACCGAGCGGGAAGATGCCGACAGCGAGGCCGCCGGCTAGGCCGGGCGGCCATCCGAACGATAAACCGGGCCCGGGCCCGGCTGCCCACGGGCAGGCCGGCCCGGGCCCGATAGGTTTCTGATACAAAGGTCTTGACAGTCAAGGCAGGGCACGGTACAAGTAGCAATTCCAGCGACCCGACTTCGTATGAAGTGCTCCTGGGGAGCAACGGAGTCGAGTGTGCTTTCGCTGGATTGCTCTCGCAAGTGCCGGTGTGTGATTTGGGTTGGCCCCGGACTTCCGAAGAGGTAAGGTTCCGGGGCTTTTAGCGAGATGACGGGAGATATAGATAGTGCCCACCATCAACCAGCTAGTGCGCATGGGCCGCGAACAGCAGCGCACCAAGAAGACCACGCCCGCCCTGCAGGGCTCTCCGCAGAAGCGCGGGGTCTGCATCAGGGTTTACACCACCACGCCCAAGAAGCCTAACTCGGCCTTGCGCAAGGTGGCCAGGGTGCGCCTGACCAACGGCGTCGAAGTCACCAGCTACATCCCCGGCGTGGGACACAACCTGCAGGAGCACTCGGTGGTGCTCATCCGCGGCGGCCGCGTGAAGGACTTGCCCGGCGTGCGCTACCATATCGTACGCGGCACCCTGGACGCCGTGGGTGTGCAGGATCGCAGGCAAGGGCGTTCCAAGTACGGGACCAAGCGCCCCAAGTAGTCGTTTTCGCCCAATTTTCGGGCGTAGTCGATGCCCCTGGCAGGCTGCCGAAAAAGGGGCATCGGTCGTGATAGGGCGGTAAAAAGGGACGGGAAGTAGACATGCCCAGGAGACGCGAAGTACCCAAACGGGAAGTTATCCCCGACGCCAAGTACCGCAGCCGGCTTTTGACCAAGTTCATCAACAAGCTGATGTACGACGGCAAGAAGTCGACCGCCGAGCGGATTCTCTACGTGGCCATGGCCAACATCCGCGAGCGCAGCAACGACGACCCGCTGCGGGTGTTCGAGAAGGCCCTGGAGAACGTGCGGCCCATGATCGAGGTCAAGAGCCGCCGGGTGGGCGGTTCGACCTACCAGGTGCCGGTGGAGATCCGGCCCGAACGCCGCCAGGCCTTGGCCATGCGCTGGATCATCAGCTACGCCCGGGCCCGCGGCGAGAAGACCATGGCCGACAAGCTGGCCGGGGAATTGCTGGACGCGGCCGCCGGCCGCGGCAGCTCCGTGAAGAAAAAAGAAGACACGCACCGCATGGCCGACGCCAACAAGGCTTTCGCCCATTACCGGTGGTAACGGCTTGAAAGGGTCTCAAGGGTTATTCAAGTGGTCCGTCAGGGTGAAATGGTCCGGCATCGCAACATTGGGCTCATGGCCCACATCGACGCCGGCAAAACCACAACCACCGAGCGTATCCTCTTCTACACCGGGGTGTCACACCGGTTGGGAGAGGTCCATGACGGCGCGGCCATCATGGACTGGATGGAGCAGGAGCAGGAACGCGGCATAACCATCACCAGCGCCGCCACCACCTGCTTCTGGAAGGACCACAGCATCAACATCATCGACACCCCCGGCCACGTAGACTTCACCATAGAAGTAGAGCGCAGCCTTCGCGTCCTGGACGGCGTGATCGCCGTCTTCTGCGCCGTGGGCGGGGTGCAGCCGCAGTCCGAGACCGTCTGGCGCCAGGCCGACCGCTACGGCGTTCCCCGCCTGGCCTTCATCAACAAGATGGACCGCACTGGGGCCGATCATGCCCGCTGCGTGGAGATGCTGCAGAGCCGCCTGGGTTGCCGCCCGGTGCTCATGCAGCTGCCTATCGGCTCCGAGGACGCCTTCCAGGGCGTGATCGACCTGATCACCCGCCAGGCTATGCGCTTCGATGACACCAGCAAGGGCATGACCGTGCTGGCCGAGCCGGCCCCGGCCGAGATGGCCGAGGAGATCGAGGCCGCCCGCCAGGCCCTGGTAGAGACCGCCTGCGAGTTCGACGACGCCCTCATGGAACGCTACTTGGGCGGCGAGGAGCTCTCCGCGGCCGAGATCAAGTCCGGCCTGCGCGCAGGCGTGCTCAAGAACGCCGTCGTGCCGGTGCTCCTGGGTTCGGCCTTCAAGAACAAGGGCATCCAGCCCCTCTTGGACGCGGTGATCGACTTCCTGCCCTCGCCCCAGGAGGCGACCCCCATGACCGGCCGCGACGAGGCCGGGCAGGAGGTGGCGCTCAAGGCCTCCAGCCAGGAGCCCTTCGCTGCCCTGGCCTTCAAGCTCATGAACGACCCTTACGTGGGCAGCCTCACCTTCCTGCGCGTCTACTCCGGCAAGGTCTGCACCGGCGACACCATGGTCAACGCCGGGCGCGATCGCAAGGAGCGCATTGGCCGCCTGCTACGCATGCACGCCAACCAGCGCGAGGAGGTCAAGGAGGTCGCCGCCGGCGACATCGTGGCCGCCGTTGGCCTCAAGAACACCGTGACCGGCGACAGCCTCTGTTCCCCCGAGCGGCCGCTGAAGCTGGCCTCCATGCACATTCCCGACCCGGTGATGGGGCTCTCCATCCGCCCGGTGAGCAAGCCCCTGGCCGAGAAGCTGGGCCAGGCCCTGCACCGCCTGCAGGCCGAGGACCCCTCCTTCAGGGTCGAGCACGACGAGCAGACCAACCAGACCGTCATCCGGGGCATGGGCGAACTGCATCTGGAGATCATCGTCGACCGCCTGCGGCGCGAGTTCAAGGTCGCCGCCGAGGTGGGCGCGCCCCAGGTCGCCTACCGCGAGGCGGTCAACCGCCCCGCCGCCGCCGAGGGCCGCTATATCAAGCAGACCGGAGGCCGCGGCCAATACGGCCACTGCAAGATCGAAATCGCCCCCGGCGAGCCCGGCAGCGGCATCGTATTCCAGGACAAGATCGTCGGCGGCGTGATTCCCCGCGAGTACATCCCCGCCGTGGAAAAGGGCATCAAGGACGCCTGCGCCAAAGGCGTGCTCACCGGCTTCCCGCTGGTGGACCTGACCGTGAGCTTGGTCGACGGCTCCTTCCACGAGGTGGACTCCAACGAGCAGGCCTTCTTCATCGCCGGATCCATGGCCTTGAAGGACGCCGCCCGCAGCGCGGGCGTGGGCCTTTTGGAGCCGGTCATGAAGCTCGAGGTCACCACCCCCGAGGACTACCTGGGCGACGTGATGGGCGATCTGAGCTCCCGCCGCGGCCGCGTACAGGGCATGGATTCGCGCCCCAGCGTGCAGGTGGTCACCGCCCTGGTTCCCCTGGCCGCCATGTTCGGATACGCCACGGACCTGCGCTCGTCCACCCAGGGACGGGCCACTTTCAGCATGGAGTTTTCTCACTACGAGCCGCTGCCGGCGTCTCTGGCCCAAGAGGTTATTGAAAAGGCCCGCGCCGAGCGCGAGGCCGGCGCCAGGGGCCTGGCGGCCTAAGCTTCCCAAGGAGGAGTCGTAGTCATGGCCAAGGCAAAGTTTGAGCGCAAGAAGCCGCACGTGAACGTGGGAACGATTGGGCACATCGACCATGGCAAGACTACGTTGACGGCGGCGATCACGAAGTGCCTGGCGTCTTCTGGCAAGGC
>JAJZPI010000242.1 GCA_021811275.1 Deltaproteobacteria bacterium | reverse complement strand
GATCTTCGATAACCTCCAATCCAAGCCGTCTCGAGCATCTTAACCAATTATTTCAAACTATTAAAGTGCACTCTCGCAACACTTGCCGCGCATCGGACTCTTATAATGATGTAACAGAATTCCCCGAAGGATATTATGAACTGGTTGGCAGAATAACCGTTAGATGGTCTGCCTTTATATGGCTTTTGGATAGATGTTGTATATCTTTGGGTGATGTTTCCCGCTCATCTGGGCCTGCGTTTATGACGAACATTTCATCGCTACCAAGCAAGCGCGCTGCGTTTTGCTCTCTCATGCAACTTCGCAAGTGCCCTCCAGAAATAACTAAGACCATTAACCGTCTTTTTGATCGAGCGCTAAATATTCAGGGCCGGCGCAACAGTCTTATCCATGGGGCTTGGCTGTTTTCCGGTAAAACCGCAACACTGGTAAGACAGCACTGCAAACTCCAAAATGGCCAAGCCAGTCAAATAGATATAAACCAGGACATGCAGAACTTGCGCAGGCTGTATGACGAAATGGAGATGCTGGTTAATGATTTTATTCAGACTTTTTACCAGATGCTTCGGCAGCTACAACCATTGCCGCAAAAACGGCTTTGAGCATCCTGGTTTGGTCTTCCCGATAGTCCCCGGGACCATCGCTATGGGTGTAGTCAAGAAAAGTCTGCACAAAAGCATCGCGTCCAGCTTCTAGCATCTCTCTTGTTATTTTAGTTGTGCGTATGTACACTGGAGCACTCCATGAAAACTGAAAAGGTAGCACCGCCAACCGAGCAAGCAGCAACCAACTCCGATGACGTTCTCCGCAGACTCTTGGCTATGCCGCCACAACCCAAGAAGCCAAAGCAGGGCAAGGACAAGCCAGCCAAGTAGGGCGGTGCGGATGCCTGCGAGCCTTGGCGAAGCGCTTGGCCTTGCGTTTGTCACGTATATAAGTCCGTTCATTAAGGCCAAGAAGGCGGCTTGGGCGCGGCGCAGGTTTTCCTGGGCCGGGGGTACGGCCAGAGGGGCCAACGGCTCCAAGCTTTTCCGGACTTGGGCCGCGTAGGCCCGCACGGCCTCATCGAAGTCCTGCAGTTGGTGGGTCGCCTCTCCGCGCGTGATGTCGGCGGCATGCAGGTTGGTGTTGTAGGTCGCCAGCTTCAGGAGTTCTCGGTCCACCCGTTGGAACTCTTTCCAGGCCCTGTCGAACTCGGACAGAAGCTTGACCTCGTCCTAGCGGGCATTCAACTTTCGCATGCGGTGCCGCTCTTGGCGGTCCTGCTCCATTGCCAAAGCCAGGGTGTGGGCCTGGTCGGCCAG
Organism: Deltaproteobacteria bacterium; assembly: GCA_021811275.1. GTDB lineage: Bacteria > Desulfobacterota > Desulfarculia > Desulfarculales > Desulfarculaceae > JACRDC01. Next base: position 1,588 of record JAJZPI010000242.1, on the reverse strand, counting down.
GGGGCGCGAGGGTTGGTCCGATTCGCTTAGCACCGCTATCTTTTCGGCCTCCATCGACTTGATCAGGTTGGCGGGCAGGCGCTTGAGCACCGCATCCTTTTGCAGGATGAGGTTGAGCCGGTCGTTGGGCGAGCCCTGGTGGTATTGGATGACCAGGAGGGATAATAGGAGGATGAACAGATCGGCCAGGATACCCCAAAGGACGGCCCCGGAACCCGGCCTGTCGCATTTTTCCATTTACTGCCTCTCAACTTTGGGTCAAGAGGCCGGCTATCCGCTTCCCACGCCTTAATCTTTACGCCCGTCGGGCCAGCCCGGCAAGAGTCGCTTGACAAACTTGGCTACTTGGCTATATTACCAAACAGTCGCCAATGGGGGCGCTCGTGGACTCTAGAATCCAGGCCAGGATGGAGGCGCGAGCGCGCATCTTGAAGGCCCTGGCCCACCCCAGGCGGCTGTTCATCGTCGATGCCCTGGCCCAAAAGGAATGTTGCGTGGCCGAGCTGACAAAGATGATCGGCGCGGATATGTCCACGGTTTCCAAACATTTGTCAGTTTAACGGGCGTGGGTATAATCGCCGGCCGCAAGAGCGGCGCCCAGGTCTTCTATCGGCTGGCCACGCTCTGCGCGGTGGACTTCTTCTCCTGCCTGGAGTCCATTCTCCAAGTTAACGTGCAAAACCAAATCATGCTGGTGAGTGAAGATGGCCGAAAGCCGCATCATCAATATCAACGGCCAACAGATAGGCATAACCGGGCTGGACCAGGCATTGGAGGAGATGGGCCCTGCTCTGGCCGGGCTGGATGACGCCGAGGCGGGGAGGGCCCTGCTGGGCCGCCTGGAAAGGTCAAACTACGTCCCCGACACGGCGCGCGAGGCCTACGCCCGGGCCCTGACGCGGGAGCTGCGCCGGTTTTTGGGTCAACCCCATGAGGAGCCGCCCTCTGCGGGCCTGGAGGTGAAGATACTGGGCCAGGGCTGCTCCCGTTGCGAGGCCCTGACCAAAGAGGTCATGGGCCTGCTGGCCGAGATGGGCCTGCCGGCGGCGGTGGAGCATGTGCGAAATGTCAAGGAAATCGCTTCCTATGGAGTCATGGGCACTCCGGCCTTGGTCATCAACGGCCAAGTCTTCGCGGCGGGCCAGAGCCCGAGCAAGGGGCAACTGCGCCTCTGGCTGGCCAAGGCCTCCCGCGGCGAGTAGGGAGTAGATCCATGGATTTGAACCATATTCCCGACCAAGGCAGCGCCTGTTCCGATCCGGCGGAGTCCGAGGCCGCCGATCCGGGCCTGGGGCGCTATTTTCTTTGGGGCTTGCCCCTTCTGGCCCTCTGGGTGGGTATTTACGAGAGTCTGTCGCCCCTGGCCGCATGGCTGGCCCATGATCTCACGGGCCTGGAGCGGGGCAAGCACTTGAGCGAGGCGGTCGTCTATTTTCTCTACGATGCCCCCAAAGTGCTCATGCTCCTGGCGCTGGTGGTCTTCGGGGTGGGGGTGATCCGCTCCTTTTTCACCCCCGAGCGCACTCGTGACCTATTGGCCGACGGGCGCGAGGCACTCGGCAATGTCTTGGGCGCGCTTCTGGGCATC
>JAJZPI010000091.1 GCA_021811275.1 Deltaproteobacteria bacterium | reverse complement strand
TTTAGCTCCCGCCCGTAACGGGAAGGGCGCGGCTTGCCAGCATGGGCAAGTCCACATCGGGGCCGGTCCCCGCAAAGCCCCTCGTCCGGGCGAGAAGCCAAGGACATCCGTCCGGCGGATCTGCTTGGCTTGGCGCCCGGGCCCGGGTTCTGGCCGTTTTCGCATGACCGGGGCCCCCTGTGGCTTCATGGGGGCCCCGGTTGACCTTCAGCTTAAATAATAATCACACGCCGGCGGCGCGCAACACGGGCTCGGCGGGAACGACGTTGCGGTCGAAGGCGGCGTCCTGGTCCAGCCCGAAGGCCGCGGCCATGAGCTGGGTGACGAAGACCACCGGCATGTTCAGGTTCGCGCCGGTGATGGCGTTGATGCGCGGCTGGTAGATTTCCAGGTTCATCTGGCACATGGGGCAGGCGGTGCTGATCATCTGGGCGCCGTTCTTCTGGGCGTCCTCGATGATGTCCTTGGCCAGATAGGCGCAGTGCTCGATCTCGGTCAGGAATATTCCGGAGCCGCAGCACTTGACCCGCATGCCGTAGTCGATCACCTGGGCCCCCAGGGCGGCCAGGATCTCGTCCTGTTTGCGGGGGTTTTCCTTGGAGTCGTACTCGCCGTAGGGACGGGTGGTCTGGCAGCCGTAGTAGGCGGCCACCTTGAGGCCCTTCAGGGGCTTCTTCACCGCCGCCTTGATCTTCTCCAGGCCCACGTCGTGGTAGAGCACGTCGAGCAGGTGGCGGGCCTTGAGCTTGCCGGAGTACTTGAGCCCGCCCTCGGCCAGGATGGTGTTCATGGTGGCCAGGAGCTTAGGGTCCTCCTGCAGGTGATGATTGGTCTTGTTCATCATGATGTAACAGGAGGAGCAGGGGGCCACGATGTCGTAGCCGCCCTGGGCCTCGGCCAGGGCCAGGTTGCGGGCGTTCAAGGTAAGCGACTGCATCTCGCTGCCGCCCACGTAGGAGATGGAGGCCCCGCAGCAGTTCCAGTCCTCGATCTCATGAAGCTTGATGCCCAGCACGCTGGCCACGCCCTCCAGGCTGATCAGATAGTGGGAGCCGCTGGCGTCCAGGGAGCAACCGGAATAGAGGAAGTAATCCATCTCAGCCCTCCTTCCTGGCGCCCAGGGCCTTGGCCTTGTCCAGCATGCGCTGGAGTTCCTTTATGCCCTTGATCTTGTGGCTGGGCGGAATGGCGATGTTGGGGGGAATGAACATCTTGGGTTTCAGGCGCTTGGCCTTCATCAGCGACAGGCCGATGTCCATCATGCCCAGGCTCTTCTTGAGGCCGGCCACCAGGCCGTCCTTGAGGCAGTACTGGATGGGCACGATGGCCTCGTCCACGCGGCCGGTGCCGTAGATGCCGGCCCAGAAGACCGAGCCGAACTTGGCGGTCTCCTCGCGGGGGGTGATGCCCTGGGAGAGCGCGTAGCTGGCCAAGCCGTGCATGACGTCGATTACCGGGATGCCCCTGGGACAACGGACCTTGCAGGTGTAGCAGGAGGTGCAGAGCATGATATCGGGGCTGGTGAGGACCTCTTGCCGGCGTCCGGCGCGGATAAGGGTCCAAATCTTGCGCGGGGAGTACTTCATGTGCTCCCGCAAGGGGCAGGTGCTGGCACACACGCCACACTGCATGCACACCTTGATTTCTGCCCCGGAGTCCACTTTCTCGTAGACCTCTTTGGCGAAGTCCTGCTTATAGTCCATGGACACCCTCGCTTGGGAATGGTTAAACTAGTAATTATATTGTGCAAAAGGGGACCGCCTCGCGGCGGCCCCCTTTTTTTGCCTAGAAGCCCTTGTAGGGGTTGGGGCCCACGTTCTCGATGGTCTCCATGAAGCCGTTGATCAGCTCGGCGACCTTGTCGGCATCGGTGATGCCAACCTCGGAGACCTGCACGCGCTCGGCCTCCAGCACCAGGCGGGTGAGCGTCTCGGAAACCTTGCTCATGCGCACGTTGGCCAGCTCCGAGCCTTTGATGAAGTGGCACTGGTAGTCATCGCCGCGGCGGCAACCGAAGAGCATAACGCCGTCGATGCCGCTGGAGAGCGCGTCGGCGATCCAGACCAGGTTGACGCTGCCCAGGCAGCGCACCGGGATGAAGCGCACGTAGGGCGACCACTTGTAGCCCTTGGCCGCGGCCATGTCGATGGCCGGCAGGGCGTCGTTTTCGCAGGCCAGGCAGATGACCCGGGGCTTCTCCTCGTCCTCCTCGGGGACGTTGATGCCCTTGATCATGGAGCCGATCATGTCCACGGAGTAGTTCTTGAAGGAGATGATGCGCTCCGGGCAGGCGCCCATGCACACGCCGCAGCGGCGGCAGCGGGTGGGGTTGGGCAGGGGGTTGGCCTTCTCGTCCTCGTTGATGGTGCCGAAGGGGCACTCCTCGGTGCAGCGCTTGCACTGGGTGCAGCGTTGCATGGCGAACTCGGGATAGGATTCATCGCCCGAGCGGGGATGCACGGCGCAGCCCGCCTCGGCGGCGCGAATGGCCTGGATGGCTTTCATGGCCGCGCCGATGCCGTCGTCCTTGGCCTGGGTGAGCCGCATGGGACGGCGCACGGTGCCGGCGGTGTAGATGCCGGTGCGGCGCGACTCGTAGGGGAAACAGATGAAGTGGCTGTCGGGCATGCCGTACTTGAGCGAGGGCAGGTTCGGGCCCTGGCGGTACTGCAGGTTCAGGATGGACCAGTCGTCGTTGGCGGCCTTGATCTGCTCCGCCAGCGCCTTGGCCGCGTCCTGGTCCTCGCCGAAGGCTACCAGCGGGGCCTCGACCATGACCGGGTTGTTGGGCTTCATGCCGGTGGCCAGAACCACCAGGTCCAGCTCCTCCAGGCTGACGTCCTCACCCAGCAGGACGTCCTTGGTCTTCAAGGTCAGCTTATCCGAGCCGCTGATGGTGGGGTAGGTCTCGTCGCGGCGGATGAAGATCACGCCCTGGCGCTGGGCCTCGCGGTAGACCTCCTCGGACTGGCTGGGGGTGCGGATGTCCTTGTAGACCACGTACACGCTCGCCTCGGGATTTATCTCCTTGACGAACATGGACTGCTTGCAGGAAACCAGGCAGCAGAAGGCCGAGCAGTAGGGCAGGTGGTTGGCGTCGCGTGAGCCGGCGCACTGCACGAAGGCTATCGAATTGATGCCGGCGAGCTTGCCTTCCTTGGCCATCTGCTCGAACTGCACGTTGGTGACGATCTTGGGCGAGGAGCCGTAGGCCAAGTCGCCCGCGAGCTTCTCGGGGTCGTAGGGCACCCAGCCGGTGGCCTGGATGATGGCGCCGGCGCGCAGGGTCTCGCCATTGCTCAGGGCCACGGTGAAGTTGCCGGGCGCGCCCTCGGTCTTGTCAACCGATGCCCCGGTAAAGACCTTGATGGCCTCGTTGCCGTTGATCTTGGCGATCAGGGCGTCCAGGCCGGTGTCCTCCAGCTCGCGGTAGGGCGGGGTCTGGGGGCCGAGCTTGTACATCTTGGCCTGGAAGCCGCCCAGGACCGCTTCCTTCTCCACCAGGAAGACCTGGCTGCCGGCCTCGGCCGCAGCCAGGGCCGCGTTCATGCCGGCGGGGCCGCCGCCGACGACCAACACGGCCTTGGCCACCTCGCCCTCCAGTTGGAAGGGCACGGGCTTTTCGCACTTGTCGAGCTTGACCGCGCTCATGCGCAGGTAGTCCTCCGCCAGCATCTGGCGGTCTTCCTTCTGGGTGTCGTCGTCGGCCGGAGAGCACCACACCACCTGCTCGCGCAGGGAGCAGCGCTCGATGACCGCGCCGTCGAAGCCGAACTCGTCGGTCTTGACCCGGGCGGAGCAGGCGCCAAGGAGAACCTTGTCCGCGCCGCCGTCGATGTCGGCCTTGATCATGGCCAGGGCCTCGGGCGAGCAGAGCACCTCGGCGTCCTTGACCTCCTTGATGCCGTTTTCGCCGAGCACATCGGTCAGGGCGTCGAAGTCCAAAGCCTCACCCAGGCCGCAGCCCTTGCAGAGATATGCGATTTTCTTAGCCATTTCTTACTACCTCCTGCCCGCCTGGATGGCCTTGAGGGCAGCCGAAGTGCCGTCCTGGACGCAAGTGACCACCTCGCTGGGCCGGCGCGTGGTGCCGGCGGGTACGATGCCGGCCGTGCTCTGCATGGCGAAGCCGTAATCGTCATAGGTCACGTCAAAGGGTATCTTGGCATTGAGCGCGGTGTTGGGCTGCATGCCCGTGGCCAGGACCACCAAGTCGTGGTTGGCCTTGAAGCGCTCGCCGGTGGCGGTGTTTTCGCCCTCCAGCACCAGGCCGCCGCCCTCGCCGGGGGTGATCATGGCGATCTTGGACTTGACGAACTTGACCTTGGGGTTCTGCTTCACCTTGGTATAGAAGTCCTCGTTGCGGTCCATGGCCCGGATGTCGATGAAGTAGATGGTGACATCGGCCTCGGGCAGCTTCTCGGCCAGGTAGGTGGTCTGCTTCAGGCTGGCCATGCAGCAGACCGTGGAGCAGAAGGGCATGTTGTTCTCGTCGCGGGAGCCGGCGCACTGCACGAAGGCGACGTTCTTGGGGGCCGCTCCGTCGCCCGGGCGCTGGATCTGGCCGCCGGTGGGGCCGTTGGCCGCCGCCAGGCGCTCGAACATCACGTTGGTGATGATGTTGGGGCTCGAGTCGAAGTTGTAGTACTCGATCTTGGTGGGGTCGTAGGGGGTCCAGCCCGCGGCCCAGACCACGGCCGAGGCCTTGACGGTCTCCTCGCCGCCCAAGTCGCCCAGGTCCACCGCGCCGTAGGGGCAGGCCTCGAAGGCCTTCTGGCCCTCGGGTCCGCCGGCGATGCTGGGGTCGATCACGTAGAAGGGGGGCACGGCCAGGGGGTGCGGCAGATAGGCCGCCTTCATCTCGCTCAGGCCGTAGTCAAAGGGGTTCTTGATGGTGGCGGAAACCGCCTCGGCGCACTTGCCGCAGGCCGTGCACTTGTCGTTGACGAAGCGAGGGGACTTTTTGATGGTAACCGTGAAATCCCCGGCCTGGCCATCGATCTTGGTCACCTCGGCCAAGGTGTGAACCGCTATGCGGGGATTGGAGCGGATGCGCTTGAAGTTTATTTCCAGGCCGCAATAGGGCGGGCACAGCTTGGGGAAATACTGGTGCAACTGGGCAACCCTGCCGCCCAGGTAGGGGTTTTTTTCCACCAGCACCACCTTGTGCCCGGCCTCGGCGGACTCCAAGGCGGCGCTGAGCCCGGTGATGCCACCGCCCACCACTACGATGGTTTGGCTCGTCGAGTCACTCATCTAGACACCTCCGCGGATGTTATTTCGCTCACAAACCTGGGTCCGCACCACGGCCGAAGGCTGGGCAAGGCTGGCCCTGCGCCCCGCCGGAGATGCGTTCTTAACCGGGATTGAGTGTTCTTTAGCTGGCTTAGGGAATCCGCCAGCTAAAAAACTTGCATATAATACATACCTTCGCCCTTTAGGTAAAGAAAAACTAACGGCCCGACGGGGCCGGCGGCACTTTTCCGGCCACGGTCAACCGCTCTCCCCGCTCCGCCCTCACCCGCTCTCTCGCTATCGCGGACCTTAAAGTATCACCCGCTTGACAGCGTGCCGGCCCTGGGGCAGAATCCAGGGCAAATCCCCGACAAAACAGCGATGACCTCCCGCCCGGGTCTGCCGGGCCGAGCCGTGCCGTGGCTTGGGCTCCCGGGTCCGGGCCTGCGCCCCGGCCCTGGCGCCCTCCGCCGCGCGGGGCTCCTCCACGCCGGTCCGGCCGCTCATCGGGAATATTGGCCAAGGGGGTTTAGGGGAAGCCTGCAGCCAATGACGCCAAATTGAGGCGATCATAGCCATGCATGGCCCTGATCGCCGGCCGGCGGGGGCCAAAGCGCGGTTTTGCCCAGCCTCGCGAGCGCTTGCGCGCTCGGCCGGCCATCCTCGGGGTTCCCAGCCAAGCTGTTGGCTGGGGTGGGCCTTGGTCCGCATGCCAATTAGCGCTCGAACTGCTCGTTTGAACGCCGATTGTTATAAACACAAGCCAGAAAGGACGGTCAGATGGGTTTGTTTTCAAGGGCATACGAACCGGGCGGCAAGCACCACATTCTGATCACCGACACCGCCTTCCAGGAAGCGCAGGAGCTTCTCGCCAGCGATGAAGAAACCAAAAAAAACTTTGTCGATCTGGCCCGGGAATATGACTGCCTGCAATATGAAGCTCACGACTTCCCCGTCTCGGAAATCCTGGGATGGTTCTTGCTCGCCTATGAAATCCAGGAGGAAAAAAGCGGCGTACCGGAAGAACTCAGAATATCCAATATCCAGCTTGGCCGAAAGGATCAAGTGGAGCTTAACAATTTTGTCAAACGGTATAACGACCGCATCCAAACCGCTATTGATGACAAGGAATCATCTTGGAATTCCAAAGGGGTCGGAGGCAAACTCTTGAGCTTTGCCGCCAGCGCCGCCGCCCAGGGAATTGCCAAGGCGGCAACCGGCAAGTCTTCGGTAATGCGCGATTTTGATAAGCATTTCACCAACTATCTGTGCGGGGAATCCGCACTGGCCCGCCAATGCCTGACCAAGTATGCCTCGGAATTTGGCCCCGCCGAGGAGGGTGTGGTCGCCTTGGCCAAGGCGATAAGGATGCAATATTGGATCGCGGAATTCGCGCGCTACAACCGCGACAAATAAACGCTTTGAATGGGTTGGACAAAGAGGATTTTCTCTAGCAAAAGGAGCTGATCATGGCCAAGGAAAAGATCAAATGCGGAAAATGCGGCAGGGAAAATTGGGTGGACCCCTATTCAACCACCTCCTGTGAAAAGTGCGGTTCGCCCATCCGGGGGACCAAGGCCAAGTAATACTAATATGAGGCCATTGCACGGGGCTCCTGCCCCGTGCAATGTCGGCTTGGCCGAAGCGTGGTTTTGCCCAGCCTCGCGAGCGCTTGCGCTCGGCGGGCCATCCCCGGGGTCCCCAGCCAACTTGTTGGCTGGGGTGAGCCTTGGTCAGTATGCCAATTGGCGCTCGAACTGCTCGGTCGAACGCCAATTGGCATAAGCTCGCCGTTGCCTATGCCGCCAGGCCTTTCCCTGGCGTTCGCCCTGGGGAGCCCCTCTCCCACCATGCCCACAAAAATCCCCGGGCGCCTTGCGGCACCCGGGGATTTAGTCGCATCTAAATCAGAAGGTTAGCCGATCGGCACGACCGGGACCTTCTTCATCTCCCACTGGCCATTCTTGTAGGCGCAGTTGACGAACACCTTCCAGTTGGCCTCGTCCATCTTGGGGCAGTCGGCGCGGAAGTAGTAACCGGGCCAACGGGTCTCCTCGCGGAAGAGGATGGTGCGGACGTGGGCCTCGGCCTGCCACACGCGCTGGAAGTTCTCCCAGCAACGCTCCAGCTCGTAGCGGTCCTTGGCGCCCATCTTCTCGGAGTCTTCCTTCAGCATGGCCAGGAGCTCAAGGCCGCGCTCGCACAGGGCCTTGGAGGTCTTGAAGCCGCTGATGACGCCACCGGCGTACTCGTCCATGATCTTCTGCAGGCGGAACATGAACTGCATCGGGAGGATGTAGTTCGGGTTGATCATGGGGTCGGTGGTGAACTTGGAAGCCGCGGCGTAGGTGTCGAGAGGCTTCAGGCACTTGGCCTTGATCTCGTCGATACCGCCCACGTTGGGCTGGCTGTTGTTGTCCAGGATGAAGCGCACGGCCTCCTTGCCAGCGAAGCGACCCTCGGCGTGGGAGCCGGAGGAGAACTTGTGGCTGCTGGCGCCGGTGCCGTCGCCGGCCGAGAACAGACCCTTCACCGTGGTCATGTTGCCGTAGCCCCACTTGTAGGGGGTGTTCACGTCCTCGGGACCGGACACCCAGGCACCAGAACCACCGGAGTGCGAACCGATGAAGTAGGGCTCGCAGGCCGCGATCTCGGAGCGGCTCTTCTCGGGGTAGATGTTGTTGGCGGCCCAGAGGATGGCCTGGGACACGGTCATGTCCAGGAAGTCCTCCCAAGCCTCGTTCTCCAGGCTCTTCATCTTCTTCTTGAAGGCCTTCTCGTCGCCCTCGAACGCCTTGGCCAGGTTGGCGATGGCCTCGGCGGTCTCCATGTACAGCGGGCCCATGCCGGCCTCAACGTCCAACATGCCCAAGTAGTTGCGCAGGTTGGCGGGGATCGGCTTCACCAGGCCGTAGGGGGCCCAGTTGTTCAGCTCGGCCTTGCGGACGGCCATGTACTCGCCGCCAGTGGCGCTGGTGGCGCGGGACTTGAACAGCAGGAACCACGCGCCGACGGGACCATAGGCGTCCTTGAAGCGCACGGGGATGAAGCGGATCTCCTGGCAGGTCATCTCGGCGCCGGCCGCGATGGTGAAGTAGGCGGTGGAGCCACTGTTGAAGGGCGGATACCAGGAACGGCCCATGCCTTCACCCACGGACCGCGGACGGAACACGTGCACCGCGCCGCCCATGGCCGCGAACACGGCCTTGGCCTTGAACACGTAGAACTTGTCCTCGCGGGTGCCGAAGCCGTAGGCGCCGGCGATGCGGTCGCCGTCCATGATCGGACCGACGATGAAGACGCGCTCGTAGATCTCGAAGCCGGCCTTGTCCATGGCGTTCTTCGCGGCCTCGGCCACGATCACCTTGTAGGACTCGCCGTTGATCATGATCTGCCACCGGCCCTCGCGGACGTACTTGCCGTTCTCGTCCGTCCAGATGGGGAGGCCCCACTTTTCGAACAGGTGAACGGAGCTGTCAACGTGGCGGGCGATGTTGAAGACCAGGTCGTCGCGGGCGATGCCCATGAGGTCCTGGCGGACGTAGTTGATGTAGTCCTGGAGCTGGTTCTCGCCCTTGCCGTAGCCGATGTACTCGTTGATGGCGCTAAGGCCCATGGCCACGGCGCCGGAACGGGTAAAGGCGGCCTTGTCGACCAGGGTGACTTTCAAGCCGTTTTTCTTGGCCCAGTAGGCAGCCTCAACGGCCGCGCCCGAGGCGGCCATGCCGCCGCCACAAATGAGAAGGTCAGTGGTGACCTCTACGGTTTCCCAATTCGCCATGTGTTTCTCCTCCTATCTGCCTACACGGTGGGGAGCTTGTCGACCAGGCACGAAGCCGGCTCGGTCATCAGGTTGGCGCTCTTGATGTCGCCATCGCCCTCGGGGAAGCCGCCCATGGGCTCGGCCGAGCCCTCAGCCGTGGTGCGGATGGGGAACTTGAAGCGTTTGACGGCGCCGTCGCGGAACTTGACGGTCCACATGATGTCCTGGGAGCCGCGCAGCGGCACCACGCTCGCGCCCATGGGCACGAAGTCGGCATAGCCGCGGACGTCAATGGCCTGCTGGGGGCAGATCTTCACGCAGTTGTAGCACTCCCAGCACCACGAGGGGTCGCGGTTCCACGCCTTCATCACGCCGTACCCGGCCGACCCGTCCTTGTCCAGGACCATCAGGTCGTTAGGGCAGATGTACATGCAAGCGGTCTTATCCTGACCTTTGCAGCCATCGCACTTCTCAACGATTACGAAGCTTGGCATTCAGTTCCTCCATCGGGTTTGGTTGTCCTTTGGTTACAACCTACTATCTTTGCCGCTCAACCCTTTCCGGGCCAGACCCGGAAACCTTACTTCTCCCCTCTCAAAGCCCTTGTCCACCTCCTTGAGTAGGGTTGACACCTTGCCATTTTTTGATGACAAGCCCGCCCCGGGAGGCCCCTGGAGAACCTTCCCCCGTGGCGAGAGGGCGCATTCTTGACTTTCGTTCACCCCCGCCAACCCGGCTTGGAGGCGTTAGACCTTTGGAATCCAGGCTGTTGCGTACTTCGGCCTGGCTTCATCGGTACAAGAGCCGCCGCCGGATTTTTTGGAGTCGAAATCTTGTAGCCCAGTCGCTGGCGTTGTGTCAAGAAAAATGTATTTTCAGGCACAAGCGCATACAAAGGCACAAGCCCGCTCGGCCAAGACCCCGGCGTGGCCACGAAGTCTGAAGCCGAGGCTTGCCGGACGCAATTTCCCGGCGGAATGGCGTAAGCGCCTGACCCGACCGAAGGCGGGACGGGATTGGCGTCCTGGTTTATTGGCGGGGGGGCGTTACCCGGGCGGTATGAGCGCCAGGGGCAGGCGGTCGATCAAAGGCTTTGATCGCGTTGGGGTATCAATCGGCGGAGGGCTCGCCGGCGGCCACCACCACGTTTTCGGCCCCGTTCTGGCTGGCGGCCTTGCGCGCGCGGCGGCGGGAGGCACCGGAGCGCCGGCGGGGACGCCGCCGCTTGGTCGCGGTCTTGCCCGCCTCGCCGGGCTCGCCTCCGGACGGGCCTTCACCAGGCTCGGTCTGCGCGGACGGCGGACCCGCCTCCGGTTGGGTGGCCGACCCGGCCTGGGGGGCCGACCCGGCCTGGGGGGCCGACCCGGCCTGGGCCGAGGATTTACCCGGGCGCCGCTTGCGGCTGCGCGAGCGCGACTTGGGTTTGGCCTGGGAGCCCGGCAGGGACGGGGCGGCCGGCTCGGCGGGCTGGTGTTCCGGCCGGGCCTCGGCCGCCGGTTCGACGGGCTGCGGCTCGGGCGGGACCGAACGTTGCGGAGGGGACCAGCTCAGCTCGGCCCGCTCCAGGCGCACCTCCTCCAGCCCCAGATGCGGATCGGCGAAAACCTCCAGGCTGACCCCGTGCTCGGCCTCCAGGTCCAGCAGCTCGGCCCGGCGGGCGTTCTGCAGATAGGAGGCTATCTCCGGGGCCAGGCGCGCGCGCACCCCGCCCTCGAAGCCCTTCATCTTGGGGCCGATGGAGCGCAGGGCGCCCCGCGCCAGGGCCTCCAGGGTCCGCACCAGCCCCCGGCCCTGGCAGACCGGGCAGGCGCGGGTGGCCCCGAAGTCGATGGGAGGCCGGATGCGCTGGCGGGAAAGCTCCAACAGGCCGAAGCGGCTCAAACGGCCCAGGGTGATCTTGGCCTTGTCCTTCTTCAGCTCCTCCTTGAGAACCTTCTGGACCTGGGCCTGGTGCTTGCGGTCGCGCATGTCGATGAAGTCGATCACGATCAGGCCGCCCAGGTCCCGTAGCCGTAGCTGGCGCGCGATCTCCTGGGCTGCCTCCTGGTTGACGTTCAGGGCCGTGGCCTCGATGTCCCCGCCCCGGATGGCCTTGCCGGAGTTGACGTCCACGCTCACCAGGGCCTCGGTGGGCTGGATGACGATGGAGCCCCCGCAATTCAGGCGCACGGTGGGCTGGTAGACGCTCTCCAGCTGGTCCTCGATGTCGTGGCGGGCGAAGATGGGCCGCTTCTCGCGGTGCAGCTTCAGGGCGTCCTTGCGCCGGGGGTTGGTGAGCGCCAGGAAATCGCGCACCCGGGCGAAGACCTCGGAGTCGTCCACCACGATCTCGGCCACGTCGCTGGTGAAGAGGTCGCGCACCGCGCGCACGGCCAGCTCCTCCTCGCGGTGGATGAGCGCAGGGGCCTTGGCCTTCTGGCCCCGTTTCTGGATGTCGTCCCAGACCTTGAGCAGCAGCCGGCAGTTGGCCTGTAGGTCGCGCTTTGAGCGGCCCTCGCTGGCGGTGCGGGCGATGATGCCCACCAAGGGCGGCAGCTGGGCCTCGGCAAGGATGTCCTTCAGGCGGTCGCGCTCGGCGTCGGACTCCAGCTTGCGGCTGACCCCCCGGCCCTCGCGGCCCACGGTGAGCACCAGGCTCTGGCCGGGGATGGAGAAAAAGGTGGTCAGGCTGGCGCCCTTGGTGCCGGTCTCCTCCTTGACCACCTGCACCAGGATCTCCTGGCCCTTTTTGAGCACGTCCTGGATATGGGGCAGGCCCCTTTCCGGGGCCTTGCCCGGGGGGTAGAGGTCCGGCCGCAGGTCGGTGATCTGCAAAAAGCCGTGGCGGGGAGCGCCGTAGTCCAGGAAGGCGGCTTGCAGGCTGGGCTCCACGTTGACCACCAGGGCCTTGTAGATGTTGCCCCGGGTCTGCTCGCGGGCGGCGGTCTCCACGTGGAAGGCCTCCAGCCTGCCGTCCGCCACCAGCGCCACGCGCAGTTCCTGGGGATCGGTGGCGTTTATGAGCATCTTCTTGATCATGACCGGGATGTTACAGCATCGGCGGGGTAAAAGCCAGGGCCGGGGCGTAGTTGGGGTGTGCAAAAGCTACTTGTTGCGCCGCCGCCCCGGCGATGACACAATGGCCGGCGAAGGTGAAAAGGCCGGCAAGCGAGGGGGAAGGGCGGGGCGTGGAAGAAAACATCCTCTACTACGGCGACAACCTGGCCATCCTGCGTGAACACGTCAAGGACGAGAGCGTCGATCTGATCTACCTCGACCCGCCCTTCAAGAGCGACCAGGACTATAACGTGCTCTTCGCCGAGCAGGACGGCAACCGCTCCGCCGCCCAGATCAAGGCCTTCGGCGACACCTGGCGCTGGGACCAGGGCGCGGTGGCCGCCTTCGATGAGGTTGTCACCTCCGGCCACGGCCAAGTGGCCGCCACCCTGCAAGCCTTCTACACCATGCTTGGCCCCAGCGACATGTTGGCATATCTGGCCTACATGGCCCCGCGCCTAATCGAGCTAAGGAGGGTATTGAAGGATACGGGAAGCATATATCTGCACTGCGACCCCACGGCGAGCCATTACTTGAAGTTGTCGTTAGATGCTGTGTTCGGGGTAGATCATTTCAGGAATGAGATCATTTGGAAAAGAAGCCATGCTCATAGCAGTGCAAAACGCTTTGGCCCCATTCACGATGTAATCTTGTTTTATAGCAAGACTCAGAAGCCTCTCTGGAACCCGACATTCCAAGAATATGATGCCCAATATATTGAAAAGCACTACCGCCATATTGACGAACTTGGCCGTCGATACAAGCACGAAAATCCCACCGGTGCGGGCACCCGAAAAGGAGAAACAGGTAAGCCATGGCGAGGCATTGACCCGACTCCTAAGGGCCGCCATTGGATGAGGCCGCCTTCAGAATTGGACAAGCTGGACGAAGAAGGTCTGATTTATTGGCCCAAGAAAGCGGGTAGCTGGCCATATATCAAAGTTTATTTAGACGAAATGTTAGGCGCTGCGGCCCAAGATGTATGGACTGATATCAATGTCATTAACATGATGGCTAAAGAGCGCCTGGGCTACCCCACGCAGAAGCCCGTGGCCCTTTTGGAGCGAATCGTCCAAGCCAGCAGCAACGAGGGCGACGTGGTCTTGGACCCCTTCTGCGGCTGCGGCACCGCCATCGCCGCCGCCCAGCAGCTTAACCGGCGCTGGGTGGGCATCGACATCACCCACCTGGCCATCACGCTCATCAAGCACCGCCTGCACAACGCCTATGGCAAGGAGGTGGACTTCAAGGTGGTGGGCGAACCGGAGGACATGGCCGGGGCGCGCGAGTTGGGCCGCAGCGACCCCTACCAGTTCCAGTGGTGGGCCTTGGGTCTGGTGGACGCCAGGCCCGTGGAGCAAAAAAAGGGCGCGGATCAGGGCGTGGACGGCCGGTTATATTTCCGCGACGACCCCAAGGGGCCGCTGAACCAGATCGTCATCTCGGTAAAGGCCGGCGTGACCGGCCCGGCCCACGTGCGCGACCTGCGCGGGGTGGTCGAGCGCGAGAAGGCGGCGATCGGGCTACTCATCACCATGCAGGAGCCCACGGCCAAAATGCGGGCCGAGGCAGCCGAGGCGGGCGTCTACGCCTCGCCCGGCGGCACCCGCCACCCCCGGCTGCAACTGCGCACCGTGGAGGAGCTGATGGCCGGGGCGGTCCTGGACTACCCCCGCTACGCCGACAACGTGACCTTCAAGAAGGCCGCGCGGGTCAAGGGCAAGGGCCACACCAACGGCGAGCTGTTCGATTAACTTTTCCTAGAACTCCTCTCCTGTTTTTTCCTGGCCGCCCGGGGGCGTGGGGAGCTTGGCCGGGGAGGCGGGGGGCAGACTGGTCCTGGCCCGGGCCGGGACGGCCTCGAGGCCGTTGTCGGTCTTGAAGCGGCCCATGGCCGCGGCCAGTTCCTCGGCGGCGTTGGCGTTGTGCTGGGTGATCTTGTCGATCTCGCTCATGGCGCGGTTGACCTGCTCTATGCCCTGGGCCTGGTCGACGCTGGCCTGGGCGATCTGGCCCACCAGGCCCGCCGCCTCCTGGGCCTTGACCGCCACCTCGCGGTACTGGGCGTCGGTCACCCCCACCAGCCCGGCGCTGTGCTTGATCTTCTGCACGATGTCGCCCACCAGGGACTCGGTGGAGCGGGCCGCCTCGGCGCTGCGGGCGGCCAGGTTGCGCACCTCCTCGGCCACCACCGCGAAGCCGGCCCCGGCCTCGCCGGCCCGGGCCGCCTCCACGGCGGCATTCAAGGCCAGTAGGTTGGTCTGGAAGGCCACCTCCTGGATGGTCTTGATGATCTTGCCCACGTTGTCGCTGGCCGCCGAGGTCTCGGTGATGTAGCCGTCCAGCTCGCGCATGGACTGGCGGGCCTGCTCCATCTGACCGATGGTCTGGCTCATGATGTCCTTGGCCGTTTGGGCGTGGCCGGCGTTGCTCTTTATCATGGAGGCCATCTCCTCCATGGAGGCGGCGGTTTCCTCCACCGCCGAGGCCTGCTGGCTGGCCCCCTCGGCCAGCTTGAGCGACTTGTCGCGCACCAGGCCGATGACCTGGTTCAGGCCATCGCACATGTCGTCCAGGGCCTTGGCCAAGTGTCCCAGAGCGTCCTTCTGGGTCACCCCCGCCTCCTGGGTCAGGTCGCCCTCGGCCATGCTTTCGGCCAGTCTCCACAACCGGCGGGTGGGCTTGCTGACCCGGTAGGTGATGAGCAGGTAGACCAGCAGGATCGAAATCAAGCTGCCCAACACGCCTATTATGAGGTTGCGCAGGCGCAGCCATTTTTGCAGGGCGTAGTTGGCGCTAACGTCCCGGCGCACCATCACCCCGCCCAGCACCGCGCGGCTCTCGCCGTGGCAGTGGTAGCAGCGCTTCTCGTTGAGCATGGGCTTGAGCACGGTGAGGCTGGGACGGCCCTCCAGCCATTCCTCGTGGGCCAGCTGGTCCTTGCGGGTGTTGGCGAGCAGGCTCTTAAGGTCCTGGCTCAGGTCCGGGGCGGCGATCAGGGAAGCCAGGTCCGCGCCCAACTTGGCTTTGTTGGTGGCGTAGGAGATGCCGCCGTCGAAGCCGAAGATGAAGACCTCCACCCCGGCCATCTTGCTGAAGTCTTCCATCTGTTGGCTGATGGTGTCGCCATCGCCCACCGCCATGGGATGCAATATGCCGTTGTAGACCGATTCGGCCAACATGTTGGCCGAGGTCGTCATCTCCTGGTCCGAACTGTGGCGCAGGTCCGAGAGGCTCAGGCTGATGATTCCGCCCAAAAGGCCCAGGAACATGACGGCCAGGCTGCCGGCCACCTTGAAACGTATGGTTTGGGTGACGTTGGCCAGGCTCATTAGTGGGCCCCCCCGAACAGCAGCGGGCGGAAACGGAAGGCCCCCACCCGCTCGGCGTTGTGGCAGCTCTCGCACTGCTTGGCCGAAAGCTTGGCGCGGATGTCCTTGGGGTCCTGGCTTTCCTGGTGCAGGCTGCCCGGTCCGTGGCAAACCTCGCAGCCGGCGTTCTTGAGGGCCGGGGTCTCGCTCTCGGAGCGGAAGCCGCCGGGCTGGTTATAGCCGGTGGTGTGGCACTCGTAGCACTTCTTGAGTTCGCCTTCGCTCAGCCCCTTTTTGAGGGCCAGGACGCTCTTGAAGGAATGGGCCTTCTTGGAATATTTCGTGAAGCGCGCGTACTGCTCCTCGTGGCACTCCTTGCAGACCTCCGAGCCCACGTAGCGGGCCTCCGAGGCCGCCCGGGCCGTGGCCGCCAGGCCCGTGCACGCCAGGACCAGGACCCCGGCCAGCGCCCCCAGCGCCGACAATTTTCGAGCCTTGCCAAGCATGGCGATTCTCCCTCCTTGCTAGAAACCACGGCCTTCCCGCCGGGCCAGAGCCCGGTCATGGGCGAGCCGGAACCGGCGCCCATGGCAACCAGCGGCCGTGCGGCCGCAACTAAAAGAAGTGGCAAGCAATAGGGAATAAGGAAGCTCCCCGGCGCACAGCCGGGACGAGAGTTCTCGGCGCTGGGCAGGTTCAGCCACCGCTATACCCCTAGGCCAATGGTCGCCCGCCCCCTAAGCGGGTTCCCAAGCCTACGCCTAATCAAGGCATGAATGCAATATAATTTGAGAATTGGTCGAAATCTATAAGGGATCGGGTAGGGATGACCCCCTTGAAAATACGGGATGACCCCCATATTCAGCCCGGCGCGGCCCGGCCTAAGATGCTGCCAATGAACGGATGCCCGTCCGCTGAATCACACCCGGGACGGGAAGAATAGGCAATCGCCGGCTCTAGGCCTGGGCAACCAAAAAGGAGTTCTTTCAGGTATGGGCAAATACCAGGAGTATTTTGATCGCAGCGTGAAGGATCCGGAGGGATTTTGGGGGGAGGCGGCGTCAGGGATCAGCTGGAGCAAGCGTTGGGACAAGGTTCTTGACGCGAGCCAG
>JAJZPI010000090.1 GCA_021811275.1 Deltaproteobacteria bacterium | reverse complement strand
ATCACCGGATCCTGGGCCAGATGGGCGAAGGCCCCGGTCAGTGAGGTCTTGCCCGTGCCGCCCTTGCCGCTGATGACCAGAATTTCAGGCATGGGCGGCCTCCAGGCCGGGTGCGGCGGGCTGGGCCAAGGCCCGTGACTTGTCCGCCAAATCCACAAACATGCCCCGCCAGGCCGAGGAGGCCTCGGCCAGCACTTGGCCCCGCGCGTAGGCCTCGGCCGCCTCGCGCTGAAAGGGCAGCTCAGCCAACACCGGCAGTTTTGCGCGCAGGCAGAACTCGCGCACCCTGTCATCGCCCAGGCCCGCCCGGTTGATCACCACGCCCAAGGGCTTGCCCAGCGGGGTGAATGCCTGGTGGGCCAAGCGCAGGTCGCATAGACCGAAGGGAGTGGGCTCGGTGACCAGCAGGATGGCGTCGCTGCCCAGGACAGCGCTGATAGCCGGACAGCTCACCCCCGGCGGTGCATCGACGATGACGTCGGCCGCGGCCCTGTCCAGCATCAGCCGCAGCCGGGCCTGGACCGCCCGCATCAGGGGGGGGCTCATGGCCTCGCCCACGCGCAGGCGTCCCATGAGGAAACCCGCCTGCCCGGCGCGCCCCCAGCTCACCTCTCCCAGCTCGCGCAGAGAGGGGCTTAGCGCCTGGCGGGGGCAGACGGCCAGGCAGCCTCCGCAGCCGTGGCACATTTCCGTGAAGATCAGAGGCAGCTTGCCCAGGAGGGTTATGGCCTTGAACTGGCAAAGCTCGGCGCATGCCCCGCAGGCGTCGCAGCGCGACTCGTCGACCAAGGGCGCCTCCAGGCCGGCCCGCTCGCTCCCGGCGATACTCGGCCTCAGGAAGAAGCGCAGGTTGGGCTCCTCCACATCCAGATCCACGGCAATCACCGGCTCGGACCACACCCGGGCCAGGGAAGCCGCCACCGTGGTCTTGCCTGTGCCGCCCTTGCCGCTGGCCACCGCCAGGTTCATGCGCCCCGTCCTCGGCGGTTGGGACCCTGGGCCGCCTTCAACCGGCCGGACCGGAAGCGCTCCACGGCCTGGCGGACGGTGATGCCCTCCTGGTCTTGCACCACGGCGATGCCGGCCGCTTGCAAGGCGGTGAAAGCCTTGGGGCCCACATAGCCGGTCAGCACCACCCCGACCCCGGCCCTGGCCACCACCTCGGCAGCCTGTATGCCGGCGCCCTGGGCGCGGGACTGGGAAACGCCGTTGTCCAGGTAGCTGAACTCCATGGTCTGGGGGTCGACCAGGACAAAGCCGCCGGCGCGGCCAAAGCGGGGGTCCACCAGGTCGTTCAGGGTCGGCCCCTCGCTGCTCACCGCGATCTTGGCCATCATGTCCTCCTCCTCCTGCGCGGCTTCCCCCCAATTTCGGCGCGGAGGGGGCCCGCCTTGCGGTTCATCAGCCGGGGACGACTCCCGAAATGTCCAGGAGTCGGCGTCCTTGACCACGTAGTCGCCGCCCTCGATGCGCAGAGCCTGGCCCAGCACCACGGCCTGGGCCACCGCCCGCCGGGCGGCGAAAAGGACCCGGCCGAAGGTCTGACGCGATATGCTCATCAGCCGCGCAGCCTCCTCCTGGTCCAGGTCCGCTATCTCGATCAGGCGCAGGGCCTCGAAGCCCTCCACGGTGAGGATGATCTCCCCCAGTTCTCGCAGAGGCACCCCTCTTGGCTTGAAATAATTGACTTTAGGACTGTTTTGCACCAGCCGGCGCTTTCGGGGCCTGACCATTTCGCGCCTCGTGTTTATGAGCGTATGCCATTAATTAAAATACACCTATATTAACTGCTGTCAATAGGTATTAAGGTGGCGCCAGGTTCGTGGAAACCGAGAGGAGGCAAACGGCTATTTTTTAACAAGTCGCATTCAAAGCCATCCATGGCTTTGAATGAAGGTGGGCCGCAAAACACCTGGGCACGCCGCGGCGGCGTCCCGCTGCGGGCCTTCCGCCGCCCGGCCGGGGACGGGCTTCCGGTCCCGCCACGTGCAGCGCCACCTAAGGCAAATGCGAAGGGAACACGAATTGGTGATTGTCGTAGTAAATTTGGGAGGGGTGCGGCGTCCAGGCCGTCCCAGGGGTTACGCCCATAGTACAAATATTGCACAATAATACAAAATCATAGTCAATGGCGACGGTTATGCAAAACTGCCCTGTCACGGTATTTTGTCTATTTTATCTAATAGATCATCGCATTATACCCGGCCGGCAAAAGCTGAAGCGATATAACCAGTATTAACGTAGTTATAGTCTAAATACTAACGTTTATTTATTTTTTATACCATGTTTTGCAGGGAAGGCTGGACATCGGATATAAAATTGTGCAATCTATTGCCGTCAATGGCAAACGTTAGGATTAGTTACTCATAATTTTTATGCAGGAATATAATCTCCGCGGATCGCAAGGGTGTTCATGCTGGGATCAGGCCATGCGGCCGTACTATTTTTCCCCAATTCAACGAGCGAGACACCGATGAAAAGTTCCACTGAAACCAATATGGGCAGCCGGCATGAATCATCCCGGAAGGCGTTTACCGCCAATCAACGGCTCAAGTTTAATCAATATAGGCCAATCAACCGTCTTGGCGAACCGCGTGAAACCGTCGTTGGCTTCCTTGGGTCCGCCCATCCCCTGCCATCAGGGCAGAGGAAGAAAATTGTCATGGCGCTAGAGCGCCCAGCATAGCAGGCAAAACGGACCCCATTTTTCTGGCCGGCCCCTGCAGCACCGCCAGCGGACAGAAAAATTACCGTGACGCCGCCGATTTATCTTGCCCGTAAAACATCGGCTGGATAGGGCCATTGCTGGTATGGCGGAAACTGATCACGCCGCGTGATTGGTATCCATGCGGGCTTTTATCCTGCGAAGAAAGCGTTTGGTGCGAGTTGGCAATCGATGACAAAAAGCAAGGGCCGCCCTAGGGAGAAAAGCGCTCGTTCTCGCCATCGCCCGTCGCCTGGGGGGCGGTGGGCTCAACCACCAACGTAGCGCGGGAAAATTACAAATGTTTTTTAAAATCAGTCTTTTGCTGGCGTTGGCCGTCTGCGCCGCGGGGTTGGCTCATAAGATCTGGTCTTGGCTGACCATCTCCATAGATAAGGACGACTGTCAATATCCGCCGGGCCGACGTTTGGCCGCCACGCTGTCAGAGCTTGGCCGGGCGGTTTTCAGCGGGCGCCTGGGGGCCATGCTCAGGGCCCTGGTGCTGGAAGGCTTTTTGCAAATGAGATCCCTGGGCCACAGCCGCACCGCCTGGCTGGCCCACGTCTGCATTTTCATCGGCTTCACGGGCCTGCTGCTGTTCCACGCCCTGGGCGCGCAACTAACCGCCACCCTTTTTAGTGGCTACTACCCTACTCTGGACCCCTGGCTCCTGCTGCGCGACCTCTTGGGTGTCATGGTCCTGGTGGGAGTGGGCCTGATCATCTACCGCCGCTTGACCGTGCAGGGGCTGCGCCGCATCACCAGCACCACGGACCGTATGGCCATCGTTTTTATCACGGTGGTGCTGCTTTCCGGTTTCGCCCTGCAAGCCCTGAAAATCACCTCCGCCACCAGTTTCGAGAGCATGCAAAAGGAATACGCGGGCCTGAGCGCGCCCAGGGAATTGCATGCCCTGCGCTCAGCCTGGGCCGAGGATTACGGCGTGATCTTCGCCCCTGGGCAAACCAGCCGGGACGCCGAGGTGCTGGCCTTGGGCCGCAAGCTTAGCGAAGATAATTGCGTGGATTGTCACGCCCCCGCCCAGCACGCCTTTGCCTCGTATGCCTTGGCCGCGGTGATGCGTCCCCTGGCCTTGACCTTGGACGGCCTGCAGGCGCCCCAGATTCTGTACTACGTCCACTTCCTTTCCTGCTTCATCGGGCTGGCCCTCTTGCCCTTCACCAAGTTCCTGCATATGGTCAGCGGCCCGCTCTTGCTGATGACCAACGCGGCGGTTGACCGCAAGACCATGGACCCGGCGGCGCGGGCCACCCTGCGCGCCCTGGAGATGGACGCCTGTTCTCATTGCGGAACCTGCACCGTGCACTGCTCCGTGGCCGTGACCGTCCACCGCATACACAACCAAGACATCCTGCCCTCGGAGAAGCTTTCGGCCCTGGCGACCATGGTGCGCGGCAGCAACGGCGACCGCAACCACCTGGCGCAGATCCGCGAAGGAGCCTACACCTGCACCAACTGCTACCGCTGCACCCGCCTCTGCCCTCTGGGAATCAACCTCAACGACCTCTGGGTGGCCCTTAAAAGAAACCTTTACCACGAAGGTTTCGGTGACCCTTATCAAGAGGTGGCCCAGCGCAGCCAAAAGGCGGCGGAACAAAGCCGGAGCAGCGATACGGTGCATGTGGTCAGCGGCGGCTTCCAGCATGGCCTCAAGCTCTCCGCCCAGGCCGGCACCTTCTCCGGATGCTACAGCTGCCGGCAATGCACCAACGCCTGCCCGCTGGTCTTCATGTCAGAGCGGCCCAACGAGAGCCTGGACCTGCTGCCTCACCAAGTGATGTATTCCCTTGGCCTCGGGCTCAAAAAAGAGGCCATGGGCGCGCGCCTGGTCTGGAATTGCCTGACCTGCTACCAGTGCCAGGAGGCCTGCCCCAACCTCGTCCAGGTCACCGACATTCTCTATGAGCTTCGTTACCTGGCAGCCAAGGCAGCCAGCGGCCTGGAGGCTTGAAATGCGCTTCGCCCTGTTCGCCGGTTGCCAGGTCCCCAATTTCGCACCCCAGTACGAAACATCCTCCAGGCTTGTGCTCAAGAAGCTGGGGATCAAATTGACCAAGGTCGAGTTCAACTGCTGCGGCTACCCTCTGCGGCACCAGCACTTCAATTCCTACCTCCTGGCCGCAGCCAGGAACCTGGCCCTGGCCGAGGCCAAGGGTCTGGACATCCTGACCCTGTGCAAGTGCTGCCTGGGAAGCCTGAAGCGCGCCCAAAGTTTCCTGGCCCACAACCCCGACCTCATGGCCGCCGTGAAGCGTGAGCTGGCCGAGGAGGGCCTGGCCTTCAATGGCACGGCCCAAGTCAAGCACCTGCAGACCGTGCTGCACCAGGACGTGGGCCTCGAACGGCTTTCCGACCTGGTCGTGCGCCAGATGAAGGGCCTGCGCATCGCCACGCTCTATGGTTGCCACGCCCTGCGGCCCAGCCGGGTGACCGGCTTCGACAACCCCTATTCCCCCCACCTCATCGACGAACTCTTGGAGGTCATCGGGGCCGAGAGCGTGCCCTGGGCCGGCAAACTCAAGTGCTGCGGCGCGCCTCTGCGCGAAAAAAACGAGGTGCTGTCCCTGTCTATAATCAACCAGCGGTTCAAGGAGGTCGGCGAGGCGGGAGCCGATGTCTTGAACGTGGACTGTTCGCACACCCTGCTCCAGATCAAGTGGGCCTTCAAGATGCTCTGGCCGCGCAGCGTGGAGTTGCTCAAGGGCGTGGTCCTCTATCCCCAACTCCTGGGGCTGGCCATGGGCATCGCGCCCGAAGACCTGGACCTGGATGAGAACCGGCCACGGGCCGGCTTCCTGAGCAATTACCTCGCGCCCCGGACGCCGGTGTCGCCCGAGGAAAATTCCCTGGTCAAGCGCCTGAGCGATCATTACATCTAGGCAGATGCGAGCAAGTATCCGCGAGCGAGCAGCCGGCTCCCGCAAAAGGGGGCCGGCTGTTTATGGCAATATCAATCAAAGCCATCCATGGCCTTGACCACCGCCGGCGGGGACAAAGCGCGGTTTTGCTCTGCCTCGCGGACGCTTGCGCGCTCGGCGGGCGATCCCCCGGGGGCCCCAGCCAACTTGTTGGCTGGGGTGGATCCTCGGCCCGCATGCCAATCAGCGCTCAAACTACTCGTTTGAACGCTAATTGGTATTGGTTGGCGGTCCACGCCGCGATTGATCCGGCTGAGTTCACCGCCGAGGCGGCGCGAAGAGAGGGCGGGGGCGGATTACTCGGGGGCGGAGGGGAGGTGAACGGTGAAGACGCTTCCCTGCCCGGGGGTGCTGGCCACCTCCAGACGGCCGCCGTGGCTCTCCACCACCCGGCTGACGATGGCCAGCCCCAGTCCGGTTCCCGGGATATGCCTGGTTTCGGCGTTCTTGACCCGATAGAAACGCTGAAAAATGGCCGGCTGCTCCGAGGGGGGGATGCCCAGGCCGTTATCGGCCACTACCAGGCGCACCCCCCCGCCCTCCGCCCGGGCCGACACCCCGATCTTGCCTCCCGCCGGGGTGTATTTGACTGCGTTGCTGACTAGGTTGACGACCATTCTGAGCAACTCCTGAGCCACCCCTTCCACCGCGGGCAACTCTCCCTGAATCTCCAGGGTCAGCCCCTGTTCCTTTTCCCTGGCCCTGTCCTCAAGCATGTCCACCGCCTCGCGCAGCAGCGGAGCCAGGTCCAACCGGCTCGCCTTGCCCATGGCCCCGGCCTCGATCTTGGACAGGTCCAGCAGGTCCTTGCTCAGGTTGGCGATGGACTGGAGGCGCTCGCGGGCCCGGTCGATGACGGCTTTCTGGCGCTCCTCAATCGGCCCGAGCAAGCCCTGACCGAGGTTTTGCATCTGCCCCAGCACCGCGGCCAAAGGGCTGACGATCTCATGGGCCACGGTGCTGACGAACTGGTTTTTAAGTTCGTCCAAACGGCTCCAGGCGGTGACGTCGTCAAATACGGCCACCGCGCCCACCGCCCGGCCTCGGCTATCATGGAACGGGGCGCAGTTCACCTGTAGGTGGATGGCCTTATCTCCTTGACCCAGGCAAACCTGGCGCCGGCCCTCCTCTGAAACCGGCAGGACGCCTTGCATGGCCAATTCCAGGCAGCCACAGACTTCGGGCCAGGGCAGCACCTCGCGGCAAGGCATTCCCTGCAGGGACTCCGGGTCGGAACCCAGCAGCCTGGCCAGGCCAGGATTGGCCAGGGCGGTCTCTCCGGCCTGATCCACCACCAGCACGCCATTGCCCATGGCCGCCACCAAGGCCCTGTTGCGGCTCTTCTCGATGGAAAGATTTTGCAGAGCGACCGCCCGGGCGCGGGCGCGGCCCACCACCAGGCGCAAGTCATTGGGCTTGAACGGCTTGGCCAAAAAATCGTCCGCGCCCTGCTTCATGGCCTCCACGGCCTTTTCCACGGTGGCGAAACCGGTGATAACCACCGAGGTGAGGTCCGGGTAGCGGCGGCGGGCTTGCTCCAGGAACTCCATGCCGTCCATTACCGGCATCATCAGATCCACCAGCACCAGGTCGGGGACGTGCTGCTCCACCTGGGCCAAGCCCTCGACGCCGTCGGAAGCCGAAAAGACCTCGTAACCCGCATCGGTCAGCACGCGCCGCACCGCCTGCCGTATCCGCTCCTCATCATCGACCACTAAGATGCGGCCAACAGATTCCTGCGTCACCCGATCTCCTCGCTGTCTGGGTCGTCCTGGTGAACCCGGGTGGTGAATTCGAGCAAGGTTTTCGGGGCCTGGGCCGGCAACTGCACCAAAAAGGTGGTGCCCTGGGGTCCGGTTTCCTTGACCGAGATCTTCCCTTCGTGTCTCGCTAGCACCCCGTAGACCACACTGAGCCCCAAACCGGTTCCTTTGCCAGGAGGCTTGGTGGTAAAGAAAGGATCAAATATTTTGTCCATGTGTTCAGGTGTGATGCCCCCGCCGGTGTCGGCGATCTCGGCGCAGCGGAGGCCCTCACCGTCGGCATATGTGCGTACCGTAAGCCTTCCCCGGCCATCCATGGCGTCAAAGGCGTTGGTGATCAGGTTGATGAACACCTGGCGCAAAAGCTTGCGGTCGCTCTGCACGAGCAGGGGCACAGGGGAAAAGTCGGTCACCACCTGCACGTGCAGGCCCAAGCTGTCTTGCGGCACCAGGGCAAGGGCCTCCCCGACAACCAGGCTCAGGTCCAGGTCCTCCAACTGGGTATTGCTCTGGCGGCTGTAATCGAGCAGGTCGCGCACGATGTCCCGACAACGGTCGGCGTCATCGACGATTCGCTTGAGGTCGGCCTGCGCCGGGTGGTCCGGAGGCAGGCTCTCGCGCACCAGCTCGCCGTAGATGGTGATGCCGGTGAGGGGATTGTTCAACTCATGGGCCACCCCGGCGGCCATGCGTCCCAAGACGGCCAGCTTGTCAGACTGCATCACCTGCATGCGGGCCGAGTTGAGATGCCGCTCCATTTCCATTCTTTCGCGAATGTCCCTGAGGATGCTCAGGATGCCTATTGGCATCCCGTTGCGGTAGATGTAGTTGAGATTGACGAGCACCGGCAGATCCGTGCCGTCTCTCTTGACGATCTTCGACCTCAGTCCGCGCACCGGCCCTTTGCTTTCCTCCAATATGTCGCGCAGCCGTTCATACTCTCCGGCGGGGCTCAGTCCACGGAGGCTCTTGCCGACCAGTTCCTCTGGCAAATAGCCGGCCACCTCCTGGGCGTTATGGTTGACGAAAAGGATACGGTCCTCCAGGTCTGTGGCCACCACCACCCCGACCATGGAGTTGAGCAGGCAATTCAGGAGTTCATTGGTTTCGGTCAAGCTGATCTCCAGCAGCTTGGCCTCCGAGATGTCACGCACCGATTCGATCACTCCCAGCGGGCGGCCGTCCTCATCGGTGAGGCGGCTAAGGTGGATCTCCTCCGCCACCCACCGCCCCAGGGGGTCCATGTACTCATGAAAGTTGGACAGCCCAGGTTGGCCCTCCATGGCCGCCGCGAAACGACAAATCTTGGGCGGGCAGGGCTCCTGACCCCGGCGGAACACCTCGTAACAACGGTGGCCCAGCGCCTCGTCGCGCCCAAGACCGTAATGTTCCAAAAAGCTCTGGCTGGCCGCCAGCACCCGTTTGTCGGGCCCCAATAAAACGGTGGGGATTGGCAGGTAATGAAACATCCTGCGAAACTGCCTGTCGCTCAGCTCTGGAGCGCTCAGGGGCTGGCTAAGGGGCGGCTTAGCCACGCTTGCTGGCCTCCGGGCCCACGAAGTGTCTGCCCAGGCCGTTCAAGGCGGCCTGGCTGGCGGAGGAATCCAGGGCTATCTGCAAGGTGTGGGTCACTCCCATCAGGACCAGGGGAGCCGTCTCCGCCTCCTCCAATCCAGCCAAGACTTCCTTGGCCAGGCCCCAGCGGTCCCCGAAATGAGGTCCTTGCAGGTTGATCACGCTGGCTTCCCGCCGAAGTCCTATCCTGGCCCCCGCTTGAGCCGCCGCCAGCTCCAGCCGCGAGGCTTCCTCCCGGGGCAGGCAGACCTGCATACTGGCCACCTCCCCCCGCCAAAGCACCCCGCAGGAAACCAGCGGCAGCGGGGGGGCCAGGGCGGCCAATTGGTCGGCGAGCTTGCCCAGTTGTGAGGTTGGACACTCCAGAAAAAGCAGCAGGCACCCTTCTTGAGCCTTGAGCCCATAGGTGCGCACCGGATGCTCGCAGTAAACCGCTACGGTTTCCATACGGTCATTGCCCGCGCTTGAGGGGGCTTTGCACCACCCTGACCCGCTCCTCCGGCGGCGAACTCTCCGGCGGAAGTTCGAAACGCCGCCTGAAGGCCTCCATGGCCGCGCCCAAAGCGGAATCGGGCAAGATCACGGTCAGGGATGCCAGGGAAGTGCCAAAGGCCAACGGCCTGAGATCGACCCCCGCCAGGCAGGCCAGGGCTTCGGCGACCAGGGTCATTTCGCCGGCCAGGGGGTAAAGAGTGATAGCGGCAACCTCCTCGATCACCTCCAGCGGGGGCCAGTCCCACCACCGCGACATCGCCGCGGCAATATCCTCAGCCTCGTGCAGCTGGTCCCGCTCCAGGCACACACCACCCCGTGCCCCGTTCCCACCGGCTTGCACCAGCAAGAAAGGCAGATTTACACAAGACAGAGTCAAGGCCTGGGACAGGGCGGTAAGACCAACCCAAGGCCAGTCGTGGAGGATCAACAGGCTTAGCGCGCGCCGGCACTTCCAACCGGATATGCACAAGCGCGGCATGGTCGGTCCCGGTCCTCCGGATGTTCGCCTAGACCATTTCCGCCACAAGCTTGGCGAGATCGTCCAAGTTGACCGGCTTGGGCACGTACTCGTCGGCCTCGGTGGTCATGCCGTCGCGGTGGGTGTAGGAGGTGGAGGTCACCGCCGAACCCACGGCCGTCAGCAGGATCACCGGAATTCCCTTGTATTGGCTGTCGGCCTTGAGCTCGGCGCACAGCTGGTAGCCGTCCTTGCGGGGCATCATCACGTCCAGCACCACCAGATCGGGCCGCCGCGCCTTGACGCTCTCCAACCCTTCCACGCCGTCATAGGCCTTGCCGACCTCGAAGCCCTTGGAGGCAAGATTGATCGCCACGGACTCGACCAGATCCGGGTCGTCATCCACTACCAACACGTATTTGCCTTTGGTCATTTGAGTCTCCTCTCGGTTGTCCGGCCCGGGGGCCCTCGCTAGTTAGAGTTGCGGTCTGGGCAGGAGTCCGGCGCGCTCCACGATTTCAGGCACCCTGTGCTCCCATTCGATGGCCATGAGGTGGACCCCGGCCACCCCAGGTATGGTTTTGAGTTGCTCGACCTGCTCGCAGAGCAGCTTGATACCCTCCTCGGCCTGCTTGTCCTTGGGCTGATCGGCGATGCGCTTGACCACCTCGGCGGGAACGCTCATGCCGGGGACCTTGTTGGCCATGTAGCGAGCCATTCCCGCGCTCTTTAGCGGGGTGACTCCGGCCAGTATCTTGGTCTTTTCCGTCAGGCCCATGTCGTGGGCCTGGCGCATAAACTCGGTGAAGCGCGGAAAGTCGTAGATGCACTGTGTCTGAATGAAGTCGGCGCCGGCGGCGACCTTCTTGGCCAGACGCAGCGCCCTAAGCTCGAAGGGATCGCCAAAGGGGTTGGCGGCCGCCCCCACGAACATGTGGGGAGGGGTGTCGATCTCGCCGCCGCTCAGGAAGCGTCCCTGTTCGCACATGGTGGACACCATCTTGATCAGCTGGATGGAGTCGATGTCATGGACGTTGGCCGCCTGGGGGTGATCGCCGAAACTGGGGTGGTCGCCGGAAAGGCAAAGCATGGTGGTGATGCCCAGGGCCGAGGCGCCCAGGATGTCCGACTGCATGGCCAGGCGGTTGCGGTCGCGGCAGACCATCTGGTAATTGGGCTCCAGGCCCATTTCCTTGATCACCAGGCTGACCGCCCACGAAGCCATGCGCACCACGGCGGTTTGGTTGTCGGTCACGTTTACCGCGTCGACCATCCCCTTCAAGTGGGCGGCCTTCTCCTTGATAGTCTCCAGATTGGCGCCCCTGGGCGGTCCCAGCTCGCCGGTCACCGCGAAATGGCCAGCCGCCAGGACCCGTTCCAGATTGCTGTCGCTTTTCATATGGCCATGTCCTCTCTTACGATCCGGCGAGGTCCCCCATCCCGGGCCGTGCGCCAGTCCTTGGGCTCCATGATCCGGGTGTAAAGCTCGGTTTGTCCCAATTGCTTGAGGCGGTCCCAAATCAACTGCCAAGCGCAATCCACCTCGGGGCTGATTTCGCACTTGCCCTTGCTGGAACCGCCGCAGGGTCCATTGAAAAGCCGCTTGGAGCAACGGGCGACCGGGCATATGCCTCCGGTCAACCCCAACACGCAATCGCCGCAGCCCGCGCAGCGTTCGGCCCAGACCCCCTGCCTTTCACTGGCGCCCATGAAGGTCGTGTTGACCATGGGCAGCACGGGCAGTCCTTGGTAGCGCCCGGCTATGGTCTGCACCCCGCAGCCGCAGGCCATGGAGCAGACCGCGTCGTACTTGTCGATTGCCAGGGCTAGCTCCTCGGCGTATTCGGGGTCGCACTGGCGCTCCAGGGTCAGCTCGTCCACGGCCAGCGGCGAGCCCTGCTTGAGCCGTCCCATGCGCAGGGCCGAGGCCAGCATGGCCACCTCCTTGCGACCGCCGGCGTGACAGACGGTGACGCATTCATTGCACCCCAGCAGCAGAATCTTGCCAAAGCGCTCCACGCTTTGGAAAATCTCCTCCATGGGTTTGCGTTGAGCAGTGATCATGGTTTTCCCCTTCAGGCCGCCCTGCGGGCGCCTTGCTTGATGGGGTTGGGTCCCATCTCGGCTATCTGTTGGCTGAACTCTGTTGCGGCCTGGGCGAAGACTGCGCCCTGACCCGCACTCATATGGGCCATGGCGACCCGCTGGCCGCCAATGCCGATTTCCTCTAGGAGCTCCTGAACCCTCTTGACCCGCGCCGCCGCCCGTAGATTGCCGCTCTTGAAGTGGCAGTCTCCCACCTGGCAGCCCGCCACAAGCACTCCGTCGGCCCCCATTTGCAGGGCGTTCATGAGGTACATGGGTTCAACCTTGCCCGCGCAAGGCACCCTGAGGACCCTTACTCCCGGCGGGTAGGAAAGGCCCATGCGGCCGGCCACGTCGGCGGCGGTGTAGGCGCAGTAGTCGCAGGCGAACACCACCACCACCGGATCGAAATCACTCATCACAGCACCCCCTCCAGAAGGGCCGCGGTACGGCTGAGCATGCGCTCGTCTTCATAGCCCGGCAACTGGATGGCCTGGGCCGGGCATTCAGCGGCGCAGACCCCGCAGCCGAGACACTGGGCCGGGTCGATCTCCGAGTAGCCCTCGGCATTGATGTAGGGAATTCCATAGGGACAGCTGCGTACGCATATCAGGCAGGCGGCGCAACGGTCCCGGTTGACCTTGGCCACCGGGGTGTCCAGGATCAGGTTCACTCTGGACAGCAGGGTCAGGGCGCGGCCCGCCGCGGCCAGGCCCTGGGTGCGGGCCTCGGCCAGAGAGGCCGGGGCCAGCACCGAGCCGGCGGCGAATACCCCGGGGGCGGGGGTGTCCACGGGGGCCACCTTGGGATGCTCTTCCAGCAGGAAGCCGCCCGGACCCTGCTGTAGGCGGAATATCCCGCAAAGCTCTTCGGTGTTCTCGTCATCGGCGACCTGAGGCGTGGACAGCACCAGGCTGGTGGGCTCCACCGACAAGGGCCGACCCAGGATGTGATCCGTGAAGACCACCTCCAAGGCGTCGCCTTGTTTGCGCACCTGAGGCGGCTCGCCGGGATCGTAGCGGACGAACAGCACTCCCTCCTCACGAGCCTGGCGATAGGCGTCTTCGGAGGTGAAGGGCATGCGCATGTCTCGATAGAGGACGAACACCTGGGCCTCGGGCTTGATCTGCTTGATCCACAGGGCGTTCTTGACCGCGCTCCGGCAGCAGATGCGGCCGCAGGCGGGGTTTTCCTCGTTGCGGCTGCCCACGCACTGGATCATGACCACGGTGTCCAGGCGCGGGTCGGAACTCTCGGCCTGGCTCAGCAACTGCTCCATCTGGAGCTGGGTCATGACCTGGGGCGCTTGGCCGTAGAGGTATTCGCGCGGCTCGTAACGCCTGGCTCCGGTGGCCAGGATGGTCACCCCGTGCTCGATCTGGCGGTAGAACATGCCCGGCCCGCTCTGCACGCCGGTAATGAAGGCGCCCACTTGGCCCTTGTGGTCGACCACCAGGGTGTCGGTGAGGACCTGAATGTTCGGGTTGCTTTCCACCTGGCTGATCAGCCGGGCCAGTTCCGGCTCCACCGGGCGGCCATCCAGACTGCGGGCCAGTTCACGCGCCAGGCCACCCAACTGGCGGCTGCGCTCTACCAGATAGACCTTGCCGCTTTGGCCGGCCAGGGCCAGAGCCGCGCTCATGCCGGCCACGCCCCCGCCCACCACCAGGGCATCGGGACTGAAGGGCATGGAGATTACCTGTGCCGGCCTGGCCTGGCGCACTCCGGCCACGGCGGCGCGCACCAGGGCGATGGCCTTGGCCGTGGCGGCGGCCGGGTCGCCCTTGTGAACCAGCGCGTCTTGGTCGCGAATGTTGGCCATTTCCAGGAAGGCCCGGTTCAGCCCGGCCCGGCGCACCGCCTCGGCAAAGACCTTGCCATGGGTGCGGGGGCTGTAGCCGGCCACCACCACCCGGTTGATCCGGTACTCGGCCACCGCCTTTTCCAGAGCTTGCAGGCCGTCGGAGCCGTAGGCCAGTTGCAGCTCGGCCGCGTGGACCACCCCTGGCATGGCCGCGGCCGCCTGCCTGACCGCGTCGGCCTCCACGACTCCCTTCACCACCTGCCCCCAGTCGACGAAAAAGACGCCGACGCGAGGTTCCTGGCCGCTGACGTCCAGCTCCCTGGGCAGCGTCTCGCCACCGTTCAGGGCCCGCGGAGCGGCCAACTCGGCACCGGCCAGACAGGCGGCGGCCGAGGCCTGGGTAAGCGAGCCGGGAATGTCCTGGGGGCCCAGGGCCATGCCGCAGGCGTAGACCCCGGGGCGGGAGGTGCTCACCGGCTGGAAGTCTTCGGCGTCCACGAAGCGGTAGGCATCCAGGTCGATGCCCAGAACCGCGGCCTGCTCCCGGGCATCGGCCGAGGGGCAAAAGCCCGTGGCCAGGACCACCAGGTCCAGCTCGGCCATGGTCTGCCGGCCCTTGTCGTCCACGTAGCTCAGCAGAAGGTCGCCGGTGGCATCGTCACGCTCCACGCTGTGCGGCCGGCAGCGTACGAACTTGACTCCCAGGTCGTTTTCTGCGCGCTGGTAGTACAGCTCGTAGTCCTTGCCCATGGGCCGCATGTCCATGAAGAACACCGTGGCATCCAGGGCCTGGTCGAAGCGCTCCAGGGCCCAAATGGCCTCCTTCATGGAGATCATGCAGCAGATGGACGAGCAGTAGGGGTTGCCCCCGGGCAGGGTGGTGCGACTGCCCGCGCACTGGATCCAGCCGATGCGCATGGGACGGCGGCCGTCGCTGGGGCGCTGAAAAAGCCCGCCCGTGGGGCCGGCCGCCGACATCAGCTGTTCGAACTCCAGGTTGGTGATGACATCGGCAAAGCGCCGGTAGCCGTACCACTCGTCCATGGGGGCGGGATCCCAGGTCTCGGCCCCGCTGGCCAGGACCACCGAGCCAACCTTGAGCTCTTGCTCCACGGCCGTCTGCTTGAGGTCTATGGCCTGAGAAGCGCAAGCCTTCACGCACTCACCGCAAAGGTTGCACTTGCCCATGTCGATGGCGAAGGCCAGGGGTGTGGCCTGGGGATAGCGCAGGCAGGTGGGGGAGCTGGTGTCCAGGCCGGGGGTGAAGCTGACCGCGCCCTGGGGGCAGGCGTCAAGGCAGGCCCCGCAGGCGGTGCAGCGGCTGGTTTCCAAGTAGCGGGGGCTGGTAATGACCCGGGCGATGAAGTCCCCGGCCTGACCCTCCAACCCCACCAGCCGGGTTAACGGCAGGGCTTGGACGTTGCGGGTGTCTATGGAGCCGGTGGTGTCGGTGGACAGGTGGCAGATGTTGCAGTCGTTGGTTGGAAATTGCCGGTCCAAGAGAGGCAGAAGCCCCCCCAAGGAAGGTTTTTTCTCCACCAGGTACACCTGTCGTCCGGCCTCGGCCAAATCGAAGGAGGCCTTGATGCCGGCAATGCCGCTGCCCAGAACCAGCACCGCGTTGCTCGTCCGCTGGTTATCAGTTTGGTTCATTGGCTCGGTCTTTCTTGCTGAGAGTCCGCCCTTGCCGGGGACTCATTGGCCTTTACTGCTCGTCCTACTCGGTGATGAGGTCTAGAATTTGAGGAAGGCGATCTTCCCAACCGGCGGTGATCAACAGCACTCCACCACAGCACTCCTTGAGCCTATGCGCCGTTTCCGCGGCCACCTTGACACACTCCGCGGGACGGTCGTTGGCGGCACGGATGCGCCTTATCGTCGCCTCGTCAATGTTCACGCCGGGCATGTTTTGATTGAGGTAACGGGCCATGCCCACCGACTTGAGTAGAAGCACGCTGGCGATCAGCACCGCCTTGACGTCCTTGAGCTCGGCGGCGAAGGCGGCAAAGGCCGGCAGATCGAATACGGGCGGGGCCACCAGGAAGGAGGCGCCCCTTTCCACCGCGGCCTTGGCCTCGGCCACTCGCCGGGATGCCTCGTTGGCATCGCGCCAGGGCAGGATGGCCGCGCCCAGGCAGAATTTTGGCTTGCCGGAAAGCTCGCGTCCCCCCAGGTCCTGGCCCTTGCCGAGGCCCACCGCCGCTTCCAAAAACTGGCTGGGCGAAAGGTCGTTCACCGCTGGGGCCTCGGGCTGGTCACCCTGCTCTATGGGCTCCCCCGCGGTGGCCATGACGTTGCCCAATCCCAAAACGTGGGCGGCCAACAGGTCTCCCTGCAGGGCCAGGCGGTTGCGGTCGCGACAGGAAAACTGCACCACCGTTTCCAGGCCCAGGTTTTTGAGCACCACCGCTCCGGCCAAGGCCGCAAGCCGCATTACAGCGTGGCTTTGGTCGGGCACCACCACCGCGTCCACTCTGCCTTTAAGGTGCCGTCCATGATCCACAAAGGAGGCCAAATCCACCCCCTTGGGAGTCTCCATCTCCGCCAAGTAGACAAATTTTTTTATCTTCAGTTTGTCTGCGAAGGCCATTTGTTTCCCTTCCCAAGTCCCACGCGGAGTTTTGCCCCGAGTTATTTCGGCA
>JAJZPI010000089.1 GCA_021811275.1 Deltaproteobacteria bacterium | reverse complement strand
TGACCCCACGCACTGAATCATCACCACATTATCCACCCCGGCCAGGGCGGCGGGGTCGGAGTCCAGGCGCTCCTGCAGCCCGAGCTGGGTCAGAACACAGGGATTGTGGCCGAAGAGGTACTCCTCTGGCTGGTATTCCTGGGCGCCGGTGGCGACGATCAGGGCCCCGTGGCGCACCTCGGTCGTCTTCTCCCCGCTGGCCAGTCGCGAGACCAGCTGGCCCACGTGGCCACCCGTCTCCATTACCCGGGTTTCCAGGTGAACCTTTATCAGGGGGTGGGCCCGCGCCCGGTCCACCAGATCCTTGAGGTAGGGCTGCACCAGGAAGCCTTCCGCGGTGCGGGTGAGGCGTCGGGCCAGGCCCCCCAGCTCGCCGCTCTTTTCCACCAGATGCACCAAAAATCCCTGGTCTGCCAGGGTCAGGGCGGCGGTCAACCCGGCGGGCCCGCCGCCGATGACCAGGCCCGTCTGCTCCACCGTAGCCGGGAACTGACGCAGGGGCGAAAGCAGGCGCGCCCTGGCCGCCGACATGCGCACCAAGTCCTTGGCCTTGGCGGTGGCCGCCGGATGGTCGGCGGCGTGTACCCAGGAGCACTGGTCGCGGATGTTGGCCATCTCGAAGAGATAGGGGTTGAGCCCGG
Organism: Deltaproteobacteria bacterium; assembly: GCA_021811275.1. Classification (GTDB taxonomy): domain Bacteria; phylum Desulfobacterota; class Desulfarculia; order Desulfarculales; family Desulfarculaceae; genus JACRDC01. The sequence continues at coordinate 15,823 of JAJZPI010000089.1, read as the reverse complement.
CCCGGCGCAGGGTGTCGCGGAAGAGGGCCTCGTGGGTACGCGGCGAACAGGAGGCCACCACAACCCGGTTGAGCCTCTCCTCCTTAATTATCTGGGCCATCTTTTCCTGGGAGTCTGTTGAGCAGGTGAACAGATACTCCCTTGCTTGGACGACGCCGGGGAGGGAGCCGGCGTAATCCACCACCTCCGGTACGTTCACCACCCCGCCGATGTTTATGCCGCAGTGGCAGATGAATACCCCGATGCGCTGCTCCTCGCCGGCGATGTCACGCTCTGGGGGGTACTCGCGGGTCTGCACCTCGCTGCCCCGGGCCGGGGCCAGGAGAGCGCCGGCCTCGGCCGCCGCGCCCGAGGCCTGCATCACGGTGTCGGGTATGTCGCGAGGCGCCTGGAAGGCGCCACAGGTGTAGACCCCGGCGCGGCTGGTGAGCAGAGGATTGAGACCCCTGCGGGCGGCGAATCCGAAGCGGTCGGTTTCCACCTCAAGCCGGCGCGCCAGCTCGACGCCGGCGGGGTTGGGGGCGAGCCCAACCGAGAGCACCACCAGGTCGAAGCTCTCCTGCGTCAGCCGGTCCTGCTCGTCGAAGTACTGCACGGCGATGTCGCCGCTGTCCGGTTCCTCGACCAGGCGGGAAATCATGGAACGCACGTAGCGCACGCCGTGGTCTCCCTTGGCCCGCTCGTAGTAGCGGTCGAAGCCCTTGCCCTGGGCGCGCACGTCCATGTAGAAGATGGTGGTGGCGAGCCCCGGTATGTGCTCGCCGGCGATGATGGCCTGCTTGCTGGCGTACATGCAGCAGACGTAGGAGCAGTAGTCGCGGCCGATGGAGGCGTCGCGGCTGCCCACGCACTGAATCCAGGCCACGCGCTTGGGCTCGGTCTGGTCGCCGGGCCTTTTCACGTGGCCGCCGGAAGGTCCGCTGGCGCTCAGCATGCGCTCGAACTGCAGGCTGGTGACCACGTTGGCGTAGCGCCCGTAGCCGTATTCGGGCCTGAAGGCCGGGTCAAAAGGGACGAACCCCGGGGCCAATACCAGGGAGCCCACCTTGAGATCGATTTCCCGGGGCTCCATGTCGTGGCGGATGGCTCCGGCCTGGCATACGCTCAGGCACTGGTAGCACTCGCTGCAAATGCCGCAGGCCAAACAACGCCCGGCCTCGGCCCGCGCGGCCTCCTCATCCAACGCGCCCACCACCTCCCTGAAATCGCCTTTGCGTTCCTCGGGGTCTGCCTGGGGTGGCAGCCGCCGGGCCAGGCGCTCCAGGCCCGTCTTTTCCGCCTCGGCCAGTTTGCGCTGCCTTTGCCGCCCCTCGCGCAGGTCTTTGCCGCGCAGCAGGCGGTCTATGCTCTCGGCGGCGGCCTTGCCCTGGCCGATGGCCTCCACCACCGTGGCCGGGCCACTGACCATGTCTCCTCCGGCGAATAGCCAGGGCAGGTTGGTCTGCATGGTCAGGGGGTCGGCCTCTATGGTCTGCCCGCGTCCGAGGGCCAGGCCCAGCTTTTCTTCCAGGAAGCCCAGATCGGGCTGTTGGCCGATGGCGCTTATCAGGGCGTCCACCTCGATAAGGCGCTCGGACCCTTGCACCGGCCGCGGCCGGCGCCGGCCGGACTGGTCGGGCTCGCCCAGTTCCATGGCCACCACCTCCACCGCCTTGAGCCGGCCCTCGGGCCCGGCCACCAGGCGGGTGGGCGCGCAGAGGAACCGGATGTCCACGCCCTCATCGAGGGCCTCCTCCACCTCCTCGGCATAGGCCGGCATCTCAGACCGGCTGCGGCGATAAAGGATGGTCACCTGGGCGCTGCCCAGCCTGAGAGCGGTGCGCGCGGCGTCGATGGCCACGTTGCCGCCGCCCACCACCGCCACCCGCCGGCCGGGCGAGGACGCCTGGCCCAGGGAGGCGGCGCGCAGGAAGTCCGCCCCGCTGGCCACCCCGGGCAGGTCCTCGCCCTCCAGGCCCAGGCTCAGGGAGCGGTGCGCCCCGGCGGCCAGGAAGACCGCCTGGAAACCCTCGCGCTCCTTGAGGTCGCTCAGGGTGAGGCCCGGCCCGAGGGGGGTGTTCAGGCGCAGCTCCACGCCCATGCGAGTGATGTAGTCGATCTCGTAATCGAGCACCTGGCGGGGCAGGCGATAGGCGGGAATGCCCACTCTGAGCATCCCGCCAGCCACGGGCAGGGCCTCGAAGATGGTGGAACGCACGCCCTTCAGGGCCAGATAGTAGGCGGCGGTCAGCCCGGCCGGGCCGGAACCCACGATGGCCACTCGCTCGGGCCGGGGATCGGGCAGCGAAGCCGGGGCCGGCGCTCCGTGCTCGACCTCCCAGTCGGCCACGAAGCGCTTCAGGTCCCGGATGGCCACCGGCTCGTCGACCTCGGCCCGGCCGCAGGCCCCCTCGCAGGGGTGGGTGCACACCCGTCCGCATACCGCCGGCAGGGGGTTGTCGCGGCGGATCAGGTCCAGGGCCTCCTGGAACTTGCCCTGGGCGATCAGGGCCACGTAGCCTTGCACGCTGATGCCCGCCGGGCAGGCGTTCTTGCAGGGGCTCTCGCCGCGCTTGTCCACGGCATAGGCGCTGGGAATGGCCTGGGGAAAATGGCGATAGATGGCCTTGCGCCGGTTCAGCCCCAAGTTGAAGTCGGCCGGCACCTCCACCGGGCAGACCTTTACGCACTCACCGCAGCCGGAGCAGATGTCCTCGTCGATGAAGCGGGGCGCCTTGCGCACGGAGAGGGTGAAATCGCCCGGCTCGCCGCTAAGGCCCACGATCTCGGCGCGGCTGACGATCTCGATGTTGGGGTTGCTGGCCACCTCGATGAGCTTGGGCGATATCATGCAGGTCGAGCAGTCGTTGGTGGGAAAGGTCTTGTCCAGCTGGGCCATGATGCCGCCGATGGATATGTTTTTCTCGATCAGGTAGACCTTGAATCCCGCGCCCGCCAAATCCAGCGCTGACTGCATGCCGGCGATGCCGGCTCCGGCCACGGCCACGGCTCCGGAGAGCGGCCTGCCATCGGGGGCGGTCCTGGTGGGTTCCATGAATATTCCTCCCCTCAGCTCGTCAGGCCCAGCCGCGCCAGGAGCGGCCTGGGATCGACCATGTGCCGGCCCAGCCAGCGTCCGGCCTGGGGGTGCCCCAGGGCCAGGCCGGCCAGTTCAGTCAGATAAAACACCGGCAGATCGACCGGACGCCCCTGGGCGGCGGCAATTTCGACCTGATACAGGTCAAGGTTTGCCTGGCACATCTGGCAGCCGGTGACGATGGCCTCGGCCCCGCGCCTTGACGCCTCGTCGTAGAGCCGGCCTACCAGGGTGAAGACCAGGTCCGGCCGGGGCACGGAATGGCTGGCCCCGCAGCAGTCGGTCTTGGCGGGCCAGTCGATGACCGTGGCCCCCAGGCGGTCCAGCAGACGATCCATGCCAGTGGGGTTCTCGTACTGGGGATGGCCGGTGATCTTGGGCGGACGCTGACCCTGGCAGCCGTAGTAGCAGACCAGTTTCAGTCCGGTCAGACTGCGCTTCCGCCTGCTTTCCATGGCCTCGATCATCTCGGCGCTGGTGAGGAAGCCGTTGAGCTCCCGCACCTGCACCTGCTGGGGGTCGCCGGCCAGTCCGGCCACCTCCGCCACCAGCTCGGAGCGGTCCTGGGCCAGCTCGGCCTGGGCGGTCTTGAGGCGGTTGAAGCAGAGGGCGCAGGGGACCACCAGGGGCTGGGGGCCACGCGCGGCCAGGGCCAGGTTGCGCCCAGCCAGGTTTACGCTCTTGGCGTGATCCAGGCTGTGGCCGGCGGAGGCCCCGCAGCAGTTCCAATCCTCGACTTCCACCAGCTTGAGCCCCAGCAGCCCGGCCACGCCCTCTATGGACTCGGCGTAGTCGCGGGCGCTGGCCTCCAGGGAGCAGCCGGGGTAATAGCCCACTTCGGTCATGGCCTGGCCTCCCTCTGCCCGTGCGCGGGTTTGGCGAAGAGCGCCCTGAGCCAGCGTCGGTCGCGGATGCGCGAGGGCATCAGCTTCAGGCGCCCGCGCCGGAACATGGCCAGGCCCAGGCGGGCGTTTTTCATGGCCTCGGGGCCGAATGCCCCGCCGGTGGCCAGCATATACCGTCCCATGAGCGAGCCCTCGAAGACCCGTCCCCGGCTCGCCACCTCGCGCAGGAAGATGCGGTGGAACAGGAGGGTTTTCTCCTCGGGCACCGGCCCTCCCTCCATCGCCAGCTCCTGTTTGAGCCAGTCCATGAAACGCGGCAGATCCACTTGGTTGGGGCAGCGGGTCAGGCAGGTCTGGCAGGAGGCGCAGACCCATATGGTGCGCGCCCGCTTGAGCTCCCCGATCTGGCCCAGCTGGGCCAGCCGCACCACCTGGTAGGGGTGCAGGTCCATGGCGAAGCTCAGCGGGCAGCCGTTGCTGCATTTCTTGCAGCCGTAGCAGGCCCCCAGCGACACCCCGCACTCCCGGCTGGCCCGGCGCATCAGCTCGCCGTCGGGCCTGATCTCCGGCGCCGCGGACTCCACAGGCCTTTCATCTTGCTGTCTGGGCTCCATGGCCCTCCTCCCTTCAGGCCCCGATGAGACGGCGCACCTCGGCCAGGAGTTCCTCGGGCTCGGGCGGCTTTTCGATGTAGCCGTCGGGCTCGGGCACCACCTGGTTCTTGAAGCGGTCCAGCACCCGCTGGGAATGCAGGAAGGTCTTCTTGGCCAACCCGGAGATGACCAGCACCGGGATGTCCTTGTAATTGTCGTCAGTCTTGATGTCCCTATACATCTTGATCCCGCTCTCCTTGGGCATCATGACGTCCAGGGTTATCATCGCAGGCGGCTTTTCACGCACCTTGGCCATACCCGCCTCGCCGTTCTCGGCCACGGTCACCTTGTAGCCGTTGGACTCCAGCAGGGTGGAGATGAAAGTGCGCAGGTCCATCTCGTCATCGACCACCAGGATTTTCTTGGCCATGGTTAGCTCCTTTCCGTCCTAGAGCGTGTAGGCGCGCTCGGGGTTCTTGATGGCCATGATGTGGCAGGGAGCCCTTCGCGACACCTGCTCCACGGTGCTGCCGTAGTGGGTCTGCTGGGTGGCCGAGATCCCCGCGGCGCCCATCACTATCACGTCGATGGGGTTTTCCCGGGCGTAGCGCAGTATCTCGACGAAGGCGGTGCCCGGCTTGATCACCCAAACAACCTCCTTGACCCCGCTCAGGCGGTCCTGGTAGCGGGACTTCAACTCCTGCCCGGCCTTGGCCACGACCTCCGGCGAGGCGTAGGTGACTTCTCCCGGCGCGGCGGTGTCGCTGGTCTCGGTGGGGCTGTAGCGCAGGCTGGAAGCCAGCACGTGGATGATGTGCAGTTTGGCCCCATAGCGCTCGGCCAGATCCACCGCGTGCACGAAGGCAATCTCGGCGTCCTCTGAGTAGTCGGTGCAGAAAAGCACGTTCTGGTAGCGGCTCATGGCTTCCCTTTTCCTTTCCCCGTATCCGGGCCTTTTCGGCCCGCCCGGAAGAATCATCCCTAGCCCCGGCCAGCCCTCGCGCGCCGGCCCATCGAGCCTCAAGCGGGCAGGATCAGGCGGAAGGCCGCCCCCTGCCCGAGCGCGCTGTCGAACTCGATCCGCCCGCCGTGCTCCCCGGCGATCTTGTGGCAGACCATGAGCCCCAGGCCTGTGCCTGCCGCGCCCTTGCTGCTGTAGAAGCCCTGAAAGATGCGTTCCCTGGCCTCTTCGTCCAGGCCGGGTCCGTTGTCCTTCACCTCCAGCCACACCTCCTTTCCCAGCCGGCCGACGCTTACCTTGACCCGTCCCCGGCTGACTTGGGCCGCGGCGTCCAGGGCGTTTCCTATCAGGTTGAGAAGAGCGTCAAGCACCGCGCCGGGCTCCATGAGGGCCGTCACCGCCTGGGCGGTCTCCTGGCAAGAAAGATCCACCCCCCGCGCCTCGGCCTCGGCTTGCATCATCCGCGCGGCCTCCTGGCACAGCTGCCCCAGGTCCGCGGCCTCCAACTCGGGCTGGCGGGGCTTGGATAGGGTCAGCAGGTCGGTCACCAGCCGTCCCACGCGGGCCAGATTGCGGTCGAGCATCTCCAGGCCCTGCCCGACGTGCTCGTCCTTTCCGCTGGCCCGGCCCTGGCGCACCAGGTAGGCCCCCCCCTTCAAGCCGCTCAGCATGTTCTTGAGCGAATGCACCAGGGTGGCCACGGTCTGGCCCACCGCGGCCAGGCGCTCGCTGGCCACCACCTTGGCCGTGGCCTCGGCCACCCGCCGCTCCAGGTCGCGGGTGTACTCCTCGAGCTGCCGCCGCATGCCCAGACGCTCGCCAGCTCGGGCCAGAGCCACGGCCAGGGCCTGGTCGTGCACCGGCTTGGTGATGAAGTCGCTGGCGTCCAGTTGCAGGGACTTGATGGCCAATTCCAGGTCGCCATGTCCGGTGATGACGATGACCTCGGTCTGAGGGCTGATCTGCTTGATGCGCTGGAGGACCTCGATGCCGTCCATGCCCGGCATCTTCAGGTCGGTGAGCACGATGTCGGGCCGCTCGCGCTCAAAGGCCGCGATACCGCTGAGGCCGTCTTCGGCGGTGGTCACCTGGTAGCCGTCGGCGGCCAAGTCCAGGGACATCAGGCGCCGGATGCCCGGCTCGTCGTCGATGAGCAGCAGGCGTCTGAATTCCCGGTTCATGCCGCCTCCTCCCGTGCCCTGGGGAAGCTGACAAGGAAAGTAGTGCCTTGGCCGAGCTGGCTGGAAACCTCGATGGTGCCGTTGTAGTCGCGCACGATGCCGAAGGATATGGAAAGCCCCAAGCCGGTGCCCTTGCCCACCTCCTTGGTGGTGTAGAAGGGCTCGAAGATGCGGCCGAGGTCCTCCTCGGGAATGCCCGAGCCGTTGTCGCGCACGCTCACCCGCACCTGGTCGTCCTCGGCCCAGGCCCGAATGTTTATGAGGCCCTCGAACTTATCGCCCTGCAGGCGGCGCTTTTCGATGGCATCGCGGGCGTTGAGCACCAGGTTGATGAAAACCTGCTCCAGGCGGTTGGTCTCGCCCCAGATGGGGGGCAGATCCGGGGCCACCTCGCAGTCCACTCCCACGTCGTGCAGCCTGAGCTGCTGGCCCAGCAGGTGGAAGACCCCCCGGATGGGCTCGCCCAGCTCCACCCTGCCCCGCTCCACCTTGGCCTTGCGCCCGAACTCGCGCAGGTGGTCGATGATGCGCTTAGCCCTGTCCACCTGGTCCAGCAACTCCTGCGAGACCTCCTTGAGGACGGCGAGGTCCGGGCCGGTCCCGCGGGCGGCCTGCTTGGTCAGAAAATTGCCGGCCGTGCCGATGACCGACAGTGGCTGGTTCAGCTCATGGGCCACCCCGGCGCTCATTTCCCCCAGGGTGGCCATCTTGGCCGCTTGGATAAGCCTCTGTTCGGCTTCGATGGTGGCCGAGACGTCGGAGGTGGTGGCGATGACCGCCTTCCGGCCCATGTGCTCGCCATAAGAGGCGCGCAGGTTGACGAAAAAGGACGCGCCTCCGGCGCGCACCTGGTGCACCCGGGGCAGCAGGAACTCCCCGCTCTCCAGGAAGGACAGCACGCGGGACTGTTCGGACTTGGCGGTGAGGGAAAGGAAGGCGCGGCCGATCAGTTCCCCCTTGGGATAGCGGTATTCGGCCGCCGCCCGGTCGTTGGCGTCCAGAATCTCCAGGGTCTGCTGGTCGAAGACCAGGATGGGATTGGGGTCGTTGTTGAAGAAGAGACGATACTTCTCCTCGCTCTTGCGCAGCTCGTTTTCCAAAATACGCACCGGGGTGATGTCGGTGGCCATCTCCATGACCGAGGTAATGCGGCCGTCCTTGTCGCGCAGGGGAGCGGTCAGGTTGAGGATGTAGATGGGCTGGCCGTCCTTGCCCACCACCGTCTCCTCCGCCGAGTGGATCTCGCCGTCCTGGAAGGTCTTCTCCACCGCGCAGGTGGGGCACTTGCTGTCGCGGCCCTTGTAGGCCTGGTAGCAGTACTCGCCCAGGCGGCCCCCGAAGTCGCGTTCGAACTTCTTGTTGAAGGCCACCAGCCGGAAGCTTGAGTCCTGTACGGTGATGTGGCAGGGCACCTGCTCGAACAGACTCTGGAACTGGCGCCGCGACTCCTCGAGGGCCTCGGCCTTTTCCTTGATGCCCAGGCGCATGGTTTCAAAGGAGTCGGCCAGGGCTCCGATCTCGTCGGAGGTCATGGGCTTGATCTCGTGGTCGTAATCGCCCCGGGCGATTTGGCGGGTGGCCCTCAGGAGCGATTGCAGGGGACGGTTGACGAAATAGAGGGTGAAGGAGATCAGGATGCCGCTGATGACCACGAAGATGATGATGGCGAAGATGGTGTACTGGCGGGTGGAGTTGGCGACCTCCTGATCCACGGCGGCCAGGGATAGGCTGACGTCAAGCACCCCCAGCACGGTCTGGTCCTTGGGGTGGGCGTGGCAGGAATCGTTGTAGCAGGCCGGTTCGGTGTAGATGGGGTTGATCACGCCCAGCACTCGATGCCGCTTTTGATTGCCGGTTTCGCGGGCGGTGTAGATGCGGTTGCGCCGGGGCAGGGGCAACCTCTCCAACGGCTGGTCCTTGAAATGGCAGGCGTAGCAGGCCTCTGCCTGCATGTCCACCAGGTCGCCGATCTCCGACTTGCGGCTGGAAAACATCACCCGGCCCTTCTTGTTGAGCACCCGGATGACCTCCACCCCCTCCTGCCTGCCGATGGCCTCGATAATGGCGTGGACGCTTTCGCGCTGGTCCTTGAGCATGCCGTAGCGGGTGGCGCGCTTGATGGTGTCGGAGAACCAGTTGCCGCTTTGGAGCATGCGATTGATGGAGTTGGCCTCCTGGGACTTGATCCCCAGGAAGACCACCAGGGTGACTAGGGCCACCAGGCAAAGGCCGCTGGCCGCCGTCACCTTGAAGGACAGGCGGCGGGTTAGATTGAAGTGACCGGTATGCGAATCGGTCTGACTCATCGCTTCTCCCCTGATCGGTAGTCAAAGCATGAGCCATGCCAGGGTGGCATCAATTATTTTTAAGCAATTTAATTAGCCAGTTAATGTTCAAGACTGGGCTTGAAGAAAGATGATGTTGCAAAAATGTTGTGCAACAGAAAAAGAAAAATACTGGAAAATAATATTTATCTTGTTGTTATTATTTATTTATATAGGTTGCAACAATATTGGAGGCGATTGTTGCAAGCGTTGCATACAACCGCAACAAATCACGGGTTTTTGATGCCAAGACGCTTCATGCGCCGCCAAAGAGTGGTGCGGTCCACCCCCAGAGACTCGGCCGCCTGCTGGCGGTTCCAATCGCTCTGGCGCAGGACGGTCAGCAACTCCTGGCGCTGGCTTTCATCGGAGTTGGAGGCAAGAGGCGGCGGGCCCTGTCCCTCGCGCAGGTTGCGCGGCAGGTGCTCAACCTGAATGATATCGCCTCGGCAGAGCAGGCAGGCGTGCTCCAGGATGTTTTCCATCTCGCGCACGTTGCCGGGATAGTCGTAGTTGAGCAGGATGTCCAGGGTTTCGGGAGTGAAGCGGCAGATATAGGTGCCGCGCTCCACGTTCTTGCGCTGGATGAAGCGCCGAATCAGCAGCGGCACGTCCTGGCGGCGCTCGCAGAGTGGCGGCACCATCACCCTAATGACGTTGAGCCGGTAATAAAGATCGGCGCGGAAGAGCCCGGCGTCCACCTGGCCCTGCAGGGGCTTGTTGCAGGCGGCGATTATGCGCACGTCCACCTTGACGGTCTTGCGCGCGCCTAGGGGGTAGAACTCCATGTCCTCCAGCACCCTGAGCAGCTTGGCCTGCAAGGCCAGGGGCATTTCGCTGATCTCGTCCAGGAACAGGGTCCCCCCGTCGGCCAGTTGGAAGCGCCCAGGCTTGTCGCGGCCGGCCCCGGTGAAGGCCCCCCGCACATAGCCGAACAGCTCGGACTCCAGCAGGTTTTCCGGCAGGGCCGCGCAGTTGACCTTGATGAAAGGCAAGGGCCGGCGGGGGCTCGTGTTGTGGATGATTTGGGCCAGGAGGTCCTTGCCGGTGCCGGTGGGCCCCTCGACGAGCACGGTGACGTTGGTGGGGGAGACCACCTTCAGGGTATCGAAGATGGCCATGACCTGGGGCGAGGAGCCCAGGAAATCCTCCCAGGTAAAGTCGTGGCGCGCCTTTTTGTCCATCAGGCGCATGAGTTGGAAGCTCTGGATGGTCTCCACCCCGCCGATGACGCGGCCTCCGCCGTCGCGTAAGGGGGAGACCGTGACCTTCACCGGCATCACCGAGCGGCCGCCCTGGCGGATGTAGACCGCGTCCAGGTTGTACTGGCTCTGCCCCGTCTCCATGGCCTGGCGCAGGGGGCAGCTCTCCTCGCAGAGGGTGGACTGGAACAACTCGCGGCAGGGCCGGCCCAGGGCCTGGCTCACGCTCACCCCGGTGATCTCCGAGCCGGCGTTGTTGATATAGGTGACCCGGCCCTCTAGGTCCACCACCACCACCCCCAGGGCCACCGCGTCCAGGATTTGGCCCGGGGCCGGCGCGGCGAAACCATCGGAGGGAGGCGTTTGACCTTGGGGTTCCATGATAGCGGCCTTCCTGCGCCCTGCCCTGGTTTACATGCCTTGACATACCTTTATCAATATTAGAATTATCAAGCCCTTGATCTCAAGTCAACGTGCGTCGGCCTTTTCAGGGGGCCGGGACCCCGGATCCAGCGGTTCGCTATTGGTCCGCCAGACCATTTCACACAGAACCCGCCTGGGCTACCCCCCTCTCGCCGGAGTTCGGGAGCCTCCGAGCCGCGGCCGCAATACAACCATCGGCCAATGATTAAGTTGCTTCCCGCCGGCCGTAGAAGAAAGGAGCCGCCCGGCCCACAGCCTGGGCTCCGCCCTGTCCCGCCTCTGTACACGGCCGACTTGGTCTGCTAGGGTAGGCGCCGGCCAAACCTCTTCCGACCACGCACCAAGCCGCACCCGCGGAGCGGGAAGCCCCACGGCAAGGGAGTGAAAACAACATGCGCGCGCGCGACCTCTTGCTGGTCATCGTCACCATTGGCGGCATGGGCGCCGGCCTGCTCGCGCCGGGCCCGGCCCTGGCCTTCAAGGACCTCACGCCCTACCTGCTCATGGGCCTGCTGTTCCTGAGCTTTTTGCGCTTGGATTTCGCCGCCCTGCTCAAGCCCGCCCCTGGGGGCCTGGCCGAGGTGGCAATCTGGTCGCTGGTCAAGCTCCTGGTCCTGCCGGCCTGCCTCTGGGGCCTGGCCAAGTGGCTGTGGCCGGAGTGGGCTCTGGCCGTGCTGGTGCTCAGCGCGGTGAGCACCGGAGTGACCTGCCCCTTCTATGCCTCGCTGCTGGGGGCGGACCTACCCCGGGTGCTGCTCATGGTGGTGGCGACCTCCCTGGCCCTGCCGCTCAGCCTGCCCGCCCTGATCAAGCTGCTGGTGGGCGCGGAAACCGCTGTGCCCTACGCCGACATGTTCCGGCTGCTGGCCATGATCATCTTCGCGCCGGCGGCGCTCATGGGCCTGGTCCGCCGCTTTTGGCCCCAGTTGGTGGACTTCCTGGGCCGGGTGAGCTTTCCCCTGTCCACGGCCCTCTTGTTCACCATCAGCGCCGTGGTCTTCGCCCCCTTCGGCGAGCACTTCGCGCGCGACCCCGGCCGCTTCCTGGCCGCCACCCTTCTCAGCTTCGGTTTATGCGGCCTTTACCTGGCCGTGGGCAGGCTCCTGCCCCGCCTGGCCCCCTCGATCCTCAGCCCTTTGACCGGCATGACCGCCCTGGTCTACATCAACAACGTGCTGGGGGTCGTCTTCGCCTCGCGCTTCCTGGATTTCAACAGCGTGCTGCTCTGCGGCTGCTACCTATTCCCCATCTACCTGGCCCTCCTGCCCCTGCGCTGGCTGACCCGGCACCTGGCCGACGCCGGCTCCGGATCCGGCTCCCTGGGCTAGGGGCTCCGCCTTCGCGGCGGTCGATGCTAACCGCGCGCCGGATAGAGGAGCGCGGCCCCGGGATTGATACCAATAAGCGTTCAAACGAGTAGTTTGAGCGCTAATTGGCATACGGGCCGAGGCTCACCCCAGCCAACAATTTGGCCGGGGACCCCGGGGATGGCCCGCCGAATGCCCAAGCATCCGGGAGGTCGGGCAAGACCACGCTTTGGCCCGACCGACAAGCATTCAAAGCCATGGACGGCTTTGAATGCAACTTGGCATTAGAGTCTGACGATCATTTCTTGAAAGCGGGCGAGGTACTGGGGCCAGCGGTCGAGGTAGAAGGCGAGCGGCCGGGAGAAACGCTGGCCCACCAGGCCGTCCACGAACATCTGGGTGATCTCCCTCTGGCAGGCCAGGATGGGCTGGGCCTGGGCCAGGATCTGGCGCTCATCCTGGGTCATCCCCTGGAGCAGGTGCTTGAACATGGTCTGGGCCCGGGGCTGGTACATCCAGAAATAGAGCAGGTCCAGGGCGTGAACCATCAGGATTCCGGCCTGTTCCCTGGTCTCGGCATCCTCCTCGCGCAGCAGATGTCCGGGATCGGCCAGCAACCCGCCCAAGTTTTCCTCGGGATGCAGGACCTCCAAGCGGGCGCAGGCGTCGAAGAACTGGGCCAGCTTGCCCTTGTAGTCCCAGGCGCGCATGCGCAGGTTCTCCAAACGGTCGGCGTAGCCTTCAATGAATCCGGCCACGCTGTCCGAGGACGCCTTGGAGATGATGGCCGCCCATTGCTGGAGCATGGCGTCCACCCCGGCCACGCCCAGGTCGGTGAGGAGAAGGCCCAGGGCCCAGTTGCAGGCGATGGCCAGGGGGATGGATAGCACGGAGCGGAAGATGTTGCCCACCACCGCAGCCCGGGGCAGGCCACGCAGGGCGTTGTGGGTCGAAAGATAGGTGCCGTTGACCACGGCCATTACCGCGTAGAGCAGGTGGGGGCTGCTGGTGGTATTGATACCCAGGCCCTCGTCCAGCACCACCGTCTTGACCAGCCAGTCCAGCAGGGGCACCGAGAAGCCGGTGAAGAGCAGGCTGTCGGCCAGGCGCCCCCACTTGACGTAGTTCTTCCAGCCCAGCACCGGCGAGCGGCGCACCCCGCCCCCGCCCAGCACCGACTGCAACACGTTGCGCATGCCGGTGATGGCCAGCCAGATGGGGGCGCCGAACCAGGCCAGCAGCCACCAGTCGCGGGAAAGAGCGAAGGTCAGAGCGGCGGGTATGAAGCCGATCAGGACCTTGAGGCCGTTCTTGAGCCCGCTGTTCAAGTGGTCCCAGGACAGGGACTGCCTCTCGCCGGCGGCGCGGCCCGTATCGGGCTTGGCCAGGCGGTGGAGGCCGCCCCCCAGGGAAACCAGGTTGCCCTTGGCACCCGGCTTGATCAAAAGATAGTCCTGGGACCAATCGAGGGTCTTGGTCCAGCCCAGCCCGGTCAGGCCCATCCAGCGCCCCGCCCTCCGCCAGAGCCTCTGGGCCTGGGGGTGGTCCTGGGCCGGCTCGCGATAGACCAGCCGCTTCTTGAGCCCCACGTGCACGGGCATGGCCGGCCAATAGAGTTCGCCGCCGCGGTCGAGCCGCCGCCGCACCCGGCGGGGCAGGCTGTCGCGCACGGCCAATCCCATGCCCGGCGAGCTGGCCGAACGGCCGGTGGAGTCGCTGCCCACCCGCGACTTGAGGGGGGTCTGACGGTAGTAGTCGCGGAGGCTGCTGATGTGTCTGAGCACCCGGCGCAGCCGCTTGCCCTGGACGGCGGCCTCGGGGGCGGCCTGCCGCTCCACCTCGGCGATGATGCCGGTGATGACCCTCTTGAGCACGATGACGTTACCGGAGTTCAAGGCTCGTTGAAGCTCGTTGATGGCGTAGATGTTGTCGGCCCTCCCGCCCACGTAGTCCTTGAGATTGAAGACCTCGAGGTGGGTTACGGCCCCCTGGCACTCGAAAAGCAGCTCCAGCACCTCGGCCGCCGTCAGGTCCGTGAGGTTAAGGGTGATGCGCGAGCCAACCCGCAGGCCGCCCAGGCTGTTGGACACCTCGCAGGGGCTCAAGGTGAGCAGCCGGGGCAAATCCGGCGCGGCCTCGTCCTGGGGCTGATTGACGGCCCGCTCGGCCTGGGCGATGGCGCCCTCGGCCAGTTCGGCAAAGGTGGCCGCGCCGGTGGCCGGCGCCTCGGCCTGAGGCAGCTGGGGCAGGAGCACCTCGCGCAAGAAGTGGGTGAGGTGGAACAGGGAGGCCTGTCCGCTGCCGACATAGTCCATGAACTTGCGCCGGGCATAGTCCTCGGGCCTGTCCGGCTCCCCCGGCAGGTGCCGGGCCAAATCGTCCAGGGCCTTGAGCACCTGCTTCTGCCGGTGCTCGGAGACCTGCCGGCCGGCCTCCATGAGCCGGCTGACCGCGGGCTGCTCCAGGAAGGCCAGGAAGTCGGCGGCCCCTTCGAAGCCGCGGGGGGTCCAGATAAGCTGCACGTAGCGGTCGTGCCAACGGGCGGAGAACTCCACCCCCACCCGCACCTTGATGCCCATGATCTCGCCCGCGTTGAGCAGCTCGGCCGCCGCCTCGGGCGTCACGTAGTTGTAATGGATGACCGTCAGCGAGCGGATTCCCTTGATCCAGGCGTCCAGGATCAGGTGGGTGGGGAACTTGCGGCCCTTGGTGTTGGCGTCGTGCAGGTGATGGTCGAAGGCGTACTGGCTCCAGTCCTCGGGCATCTCCAACAGGTGATAGCGGAACAGGAGCTTGCGCACCATCCTGGGCTTGCCCGTGGAGGCCAGGCGGAAGTCGTGGGCCAGCTCCAGCTGACGGCGGGAGTCGCCGTGGGCGCGCACCAGCTCCTTCATGGTCTGCACCAGCACCCGGCCGGTGTTGTTGCGGAAAGGGGTCTGGGCGCAGTGCAGGACCTCGTCGCGCACCGCCCGCAGGGCGGCCAGGCGGTCCTCGGCCCGGCCTGCCTGCAGCGAGTCCAGGAGGTGGATTACCGCGTGGGCTATGCGCAGGTCCTTGGTCGCGGCCATCTCGTTGATGCCGTTGGGGTGCAGTTGGGCGGAAAAGAGGCCTTTGAGCTTGCGCCGCACCGGCTCGCGCAGGGCTACGTCATTGACGATCTTGAGCAGTTCGTGATCTTGGGGATCGAAAAGGAGTTTGGCGACGAGTTGGCTCATGCTTTCCCCAGGCCCGGTGGGCCGAACGACCTAGCGGGGCGCTGGTTAACGATTATCATATCATATTGTTGCGGCCTAGGAGCCTGTCGGAGTAATTCTTTGACAGGCTCCTGGGCGGGACATGGACGGCCCGCCCGAAATCGTGCCAAATGACAATTTGGCGCAATTTCGGAAGCCTGCCAAAATTTACTTTTGGCAGGCGCCAAGAGGAGAAAGCCATGGATGGCTTTCTCCGACACACCCCAAGAGTCCAGGGCGGGACTTAGACGCCTGCGCGGCATCGCCGGTGGATGCTAAAAATACTCGTCCCGGCAAACGGGTGACGGAGATGCCGGGCCGGTTCCCGCGCTATCCGGGTAGTCCCGGCTTGGGCCGCCAATTCCTCCGCACCCGTCGGCGTCGCCCCCCCAACCCGGCAGCCGGCTCGCCGATCAGCGTCAAGATGCGCCCGCTCCTGGACGTTAATATATGTCAACGCAGACCGCCGCTTGTTAACGTTATTAACATAAGTTAAGCGACAATCTCCCCCAAGGTCCTGGCCACCCCAGGGTCTCATTCCCGCATCAAATTGTTTTAATTAACTTATCATGATCAACTCTGCCGCCCGTTTCTTTGGCATCCCGTTTGCTCTTGGTTGCTTCAGATAAGGCGGGAGGCGCGCGCGATGGAAACCAGGCCGCCGGCCCCGGCCCGGAT
>JAJZPI010000088.1 GCA_021811275.1 Deltaproteobacteria bacterium | reverse complement strand
CGGCGACAACGTATCGATCGAGGTTAACCTGATCACGCCCATCGCCATGGAGAAGGAGCTTCGCTTCGCCATCCGCGAGGGCGGCCGCACGGTGGGCGCCGGCGTCATCAGCGAAATCATCGAGTAATAACGCGCTAGAGAACTTCGGCGGGCTGGAGCCCGCCTAAAGCCAGACACGGGCGGGCTCACTCGCGCGAGGCAAGGGAAGCTTGGGAGTTTCCTCATGATAAAGAACCAGAAGATTCGCATCCGGCTCAAGGCCTACGATCACAAACTGCTGGACCAGTCGGCGGTGGAGATCGTGGAGACCGCGCGCCGCACCGGGGCCAAGGTGGCGGGTCCCATCCCGCTGCCCACGGTGATCAACAAGTTCTGCGTGCTGCGCTCGCCGCATATCGACAAGAAAAGCCGGGAGCAGTTCGAGATCCGCACCCACAAGCGGCTGCTGGACATCCTGGAACCCACCCAGCAGACGGTGGACGCCTTGATGAAGCTGGACCTTTCGGCCGGCGTGGACGTGGAGATCAAGCTCTAGCGCTTGGGTGAGGTGGCGGTCATGTTGAAAGGACTCATAGGCAAGAAGGTGGGGATGACCCGCCTGTTTCTCGAGGAAGGCAAGGCCGTGCCGGTGACGGTCTTGCAGGTGGGGCCCTGCCAGGTGGTGCAGGTGAAG
This sequence comes from Deltaproteobacteria bacterium, assembly GCA_021811275.1. Lineage (GTDB taxonomy): Bacteria > Desulfobacterota > Desulfarculia > Desulfarculales > Desulfarculaceae > JACRDC01. Next base: position 15,859 of record JAJZPI010000088.1, on the reverse strand, counting down.
ACCCCCGCCAAGGAAAAATACGCCGCCGTGCAGCTGGGTTGGGGCGCCAAAAAGCCCCGCCTGGTGAACAAGCCCCTGACCGGCCATTTCAAGAAGGCCGGCCTGGAGCAGCCCCTGGCGGTCCTCCGCGAGTTCAGGGTCGAGGATATCGAGTCCTTCAGCCTGGGCCAGGAGTTCAAGGCCGATTTGTTCGCCGCCGGCGACAAGGTGAAGGTGACCGGCACCAGCAAGGGCCGGGGCTTCACCGGCGTGGTCAAGCGTCACAACTTCGGCGGCGGCCGCAAGACCCACGGCTGCACGACCCATGACGCTCCGGGCTCCATCGGCGCCAGCGCCGATCCCTCCCGGGTCATGAAGGGCCGGCGCATGCCGGGACAGCACGGCAATCAGAGGCGCCAGGCCAGCAATCTTAAGGTCGTCGACGTGCGGCCCGACCAGAACCTGGTCATCGTCAAGGGCGCGGTGCCCGGCCCCAACGGCGGCATCGTGATTGTGGAAAAGGCTTAAACAAGCCGACTAGCCAGGTGAGTACAGATGCCTACGGTCGACATATACGACGCCAAGCGCGAAAAGGTGGGCAGCCTCGATCTTTCGGAGGCGGTCTTCGCCGCCGAGTTGAAGCCCTACCTTTTGCATGAAGTGGTGGTTTGGCAATTGGCCAAACGCCGCCAGGGCAACGCCTGCACCAAGACCCGCCACGAGGTCCGCGGCGGAGGCAAGAAGCCCTGGCGCCAGAAGGGCACCGGCCGGGCCCGGGTGGGCAGCCGGCGCAACCCGGTGTGGAAGGGCGGCGGCGTGGCCTTCGGGCCCAAGCCCCGCAGCTACTTCTACACCGTGCCTAAAAAGGTCAAGAAGGCCGCCCTGCGCGTGGCCTTGAGCGACAAGCTTCGCGAGGAGAAGCTCCTGGTGCTCCGGGGCTTCGACCTGGCGCAAATCAAGACCAAGAGCTTCGTGGAGGTCTTGAACCGCTTCGAGACCGACGACGCGCTAATCATCACCGCCGCCCCTGACGAGGTGCTGGAGAAGAGCGCGCGCAACGTGGCCAAGATCAAGGTGCTGCGGGCCGAGGGCCTGAATGTCTACGACATCCTGCGCTACGATCGCCTGGTGCTGGTGGAGCCGGCCGTGGCCAAGATTGAGGAGGCGCTGTCGTGAAAGACTTGAGACAGGTGGTGCGCCGCCCTCTGATCACGGAAAAGGGCACCGTGCTCAAGGAGCAGGGCAATCAGGTAGTGTTCGAGGTGGACCGGCGCGCCAACAAGGTTGAGATCCGCCAGGCGGTGGAGAAGATCTTCAAGGTCAAGGTGCTGTCCGTCCACACCCTGAACGTCGAAGGCAAGAAGAAGCGCATGGGCCGCATCATGGGCCGGCGCAGCGACTGGAAGAAGGCCTACGTGACCCTGGCCCCCGGAGAAACCGTGGAGTTCTTCGAGGGGGCCTAAGAGACCGCGGCCGTCAGCGATAGCTTAAGAGAGGCGTTCTCCATGGCCATGAAGAAATACAAGCCGACCTCACCGGGCAGGCGCTTCGCTACCAGCTTGGTGCGCGAGGAAGTCACCAGGACCGAGCCCGAGAAGAGCCTGCTGGTCCCGCTGAAGAAAACCGGCGGACGCAACCATTTCGGCCGCGTAACCGCCCGTCACCGCGGCGGCGGCCACAAGCGGATGTACCGCATCATCGACTTCAAGCGGGACAAGCCGGATATCCCGGCCAAGGTCGGCAGCATCGAGTACGACCCCAACCGCAGCGCCAACATCGCGCTTTTAAACTACGCCGACGGCGAAAAGCGCTACATCCTGGCCCCCAAGGGCTTGCAGGTGGGCGATTCGGTGACCAGTTCGGACAAGGCCGACATCCGCCCCGGCAACTGCCTGCCCCTGGAGAACATTCCCCTGGGCACCCACGTGCACAACGTGGAGATGAAGATCGGCGGCGGCGGCCAGATGGTGCGCGCGGCCGGGGCCTATGCCCAGCTTATGGCCAAGGAGTCCGGGCTGGCCACCTTGAAGCTGCCCAGCGGCGAGACCAGGCGGGTCAATCTGCGCTGCCGCGCCACGGTGGGCGAGGTGGGCAACGACCAGCACGAAAAGGTGAGCCAGGGCAAGGCCGGCCGTCAGCGTTGGCAGGGCAAGCGCCCCCAAGTGCGCGGCGTGGCCATGAACCCGGTCGACCACCCCATGGGCGGCGGCGAGGGCAAGTCCAGCGGCGGCCGGCACCCGGTCAGCCCCTGGGGCATGCCCACCAAGGGCTACCGCACCAGGCGCAAGAAGCCTTCCGACCGCTTCATCGTGCGCCGGCGCTACCAGAAGTAGGGAGCTTAGGAAATGGCGCGCAGTCTGCGTAAAGGACCCTTTGTGGAAGGCCCGTTGGCCAAGAAGGTGGACGAGTCCCAGGCCACCGGCAGCCGCAAGGTGATCAAGACCTGGAGCCGCCGCTCCACTATCATGCCCGATTTCGTGGGGCTCACCTTCGCCGTCCACAACGGCAAGAAGTTCATCCCCGTGTTCGTCACCGAGAACATGGTGGGCCACAAGCTGGGTGAGTTCGCCCCGACCCGCACCTTCTTTAGCCACGCCGGCGACAAGAAGGGCAAGGTCAAGGGCAAGAAATAGAGGTTGCCATGGAAGCCAAGGCCCAGGCCAAATACGTGCACATCTCGGCCCGCAAGGCGCGGCTGGTGGCCGACGCCATCCGGGGCATGAAGGTGGGCGAGGCGCTAAACAAGCTCAAGTTCACGCCCAAGAAGGCGGCGGTGCTGATCCACAAGGTGCTCAGCTCGGCGGTTGCCAACGCCTCCCAGCGCCCCGGCGTGGACGTGGACAAGCTCATTATTGAGAAGGCCTATGTGGATGAGGGGCCCACCCAGAAGCGGTGGCGGGCCCGCGCCATGGGACGCGCCTTCCCCATTCGCAAACGTTCAAGCCACATCACCGTGGTGCTGGCCGAGAAGAAGTAAGGAGAGCCAGGTTTGGGACAGAAGACCAACCCCATAGGTTTCCGGCTGGGCGTGATCCGCTCCTGGGACTCCCGGTGGTTTGCGAGCAAGGACTACTCGAAGCTCATCTTCGAGGACAACCGCATCCGCAAATTCATCAAGAAGAAGCTCGGGCATGCCGGCATCGCCAAGATCGAGATCGAGCGCGCCGCCGATAAGGCCAAGATCCGCATCCACACCGCGCGGCCCGGCATCGTCATCGGCAAGAAGGGCGCCGAGATCGAGGCGGTGAAGAAGGAACTTGAGCGTCAGATCCGCCGCGAGGTCATGGTGGACATCCACGAGGTGCGCAAGCCCGAGGTGGAGGCCCAGCTGGTGGCCGAGAACGTGGTGGGCCAGCTCGAGCGGCGCATCGCCTTTAGGCGGGCCATGAAGCGGGCGGTTTTGAGCGCCATGAAGTTCGGCGCCCAGGGCATCCGCATCCAGTGCTCCGGCCGGCTGGGCGGGGCCGAGATGGCGCGCCGCGAGTGGTACCGCGAGGGACGGGTGCCCCTGCACACCCTGCGGGCCGACATCGACTATGGTTTCGCCGAGGCCAAGACCACCTATGGCATCATCGGGGTCAAGGTCTTGATCTTCAAGGGCGAGGTCCTGGCTGACACCGCGATCCAGCCGGCCCCCCAGGCATAACAAGGGAAAGGCGGCGCCGACATGCTGGCACCCAAGAGAATAAAACACCGCAAGCAGATGAAGGGGCGCATGCGGGGCAAGGCCCTGGCCGGCAACACTCTGAACTTCGGCCAGTTCGCCCTGCAGGCGGTGGGACGCGGGTGGCTCACCAACCACCAGATTGAGGCGGCCCGTATCGCCATAACCCGCCACATCAAGCGCGGCGGCAAGGTTTTCATCCGGATATTCCCGGACAAGCCGATCACCAAGAAGCCGGCCGAGACGCGCATGGGCAAGGGCAAGGGCGCGCCGGAGGGTTGGGTGGCGGTGGTCAGGCCGGGCCGGGTGATCTACGAGATCGACGGAGTTACCTCGGAGGTGGCCAAGGAGGCCCTGCGTCTGGCCGGGCACAAGCTTCCCTTCGAGACTCGTATTGTGGAGAGGAGCTAGCCATGAAGGCGTCGGAGTTCAGGGACATGTCCCTGGAGGAACTGGCCAGCAAGCTAGGCGATCTCCGTGAGGAACTGGGCAACCTGCAATTTCAGCACGCCACCGGTCAGCTGGAGAACCCCATGCGGCTGCCCCAGTCCAAGCGGGACATCGCGCGGCTGTTGACCGTAATGCGCCAGAAGGAGACGACCCTCTCGTAGGGCCTGCTTAGCGAGGTAGAGCGGAACCCATGGCGGAAAATGTGAAGCGCGGCAACGCCAAGGCCTTGGTCGGCGTGGTGGTCAGCGACAAGATGGACAAGACGGTGGTGGTGCAGGTCGAGCGCCTGGTCAAGCACCCCGTATACAAGAAGTACGTGCGGCGCCGCAACCGGTTCGCCGCCCACGATGAGGCCAACGACTGCCGCGTGGGCGACACCGTGTTGATCCGTGCCAGCCGGCCCTTGAGCCGCACCAAGCGCTGGCGCGTCAGCCGGGTGTTGGAGCGGGTGGCCTAACAGCGCCGGGACTTAAGGAGCGATAAGCCATGATCCAGCCGGAAACCAACCTGCTGGCCGCCGACAACTCGGGCGCCAAGCGGTTGTATTGCATAAAGGTGCTGGGCGGCAGCAAGCGCCGCTACGCTAGCCTGGGCGACATCATCGTGGTCTCGGTCAAGGAGGCCCTGCCCAATTCCAAGGTGAAAAAGGGTGATGTCATGAAGGCGGTGGTGGTGCGCACCGCCAAGGAGGTGGCCAGGCCCGATGGCACCTTCATCAAGTTCGACGACAACTCGGCTGTCCTGATCAACAACGCGCGCGAACCCATCGGTACCCGCATCTTCGGCCCGGTGGCCCGCGAGCTCAGGGCGCGCAACTTCATGAAGATCGTGTCGCTGGCGCCTGAGGTGCTGTAGGGGATCGCCATGAAAGCAAAGCTCAACGTGAAGAAGAACGACAGGGTGATGGTCATAGCCGGCCGCGAGAAGGGCAAGATCGGCAAGGTCCTTCGGGTCATCCCCGAGAAGGATCGCCTGGTGGTCGAGAAGATCAACATGGTCAAGCGCCACCAACGTCCCAATCAGGCCGGCCAGGGCGGCATCATTGAAAAGGAAGCCCCGCTGCACGCCAGCAACGTGATGGTCATGTGCGACCGTTGCAGCAAGCCGGTGCGGGTGGGCCGCAAGATTCTTGAAGACGGCAGCCACGTGCGTCTCTGCAAGAAGTGCGGCGAGCAGATCGAGAACTAGGCTTGAGTCCCGGAACGAGCCGGACCGCGAGACGAGCCGCCGGCAATCGCGGCTTCAACGACGGAAAGCAGGACTGAAATAGCGATGGAAAAAACCAGGCTTAAAGAGTTTTACGACAGCCAGTGCGTGCCCCAGTTGGTTGAGCGGTTCACCTACAAGAACATCAACCAGGTGCCCAAGATCGTCAAGGTCACCCTGAACATGGGCGTGGGCGAGGCCATTCAGAATATAAAGGTTCTGGACGCCGCCGCCGAGGAGCTTACGCTCATCGCCGGACAGAAGGCCATCATCAACCGGGCCAAGCGTTCCATCGCCGCCTTCAAGCTGCGCGAAGGCATGCCCATCGGCACCTCCGTGACCTTGCGCGGGGACAGGATGTGGTACTTCCTGGACAAGCTGATGCACATCGCGCTGCCTCGCGTGCGCGACTTCCGGGGCGTGAGTTCCAAGGCCTTCGACGGCCGCGGCAACTACACTCTGGGCATCAAGGAGCACATCATTTTCCCCGAGATCGACTACGATAAGATCGACAAGGTCAAGGGAATGAATATCACGGTCGTAACCACGGCCAAGACCGACGAGGAGGGACGGACTTTGCTCACCCTGCTCGGCATGCCCTTCCGGGCCTAAGACAGTTCAGGAGGCTTTCTCGTGGCCACCAAGTCGATGATGAACAAGGTCAAGCGCGCGCCCAAGTTCAAGGTGCGGGCCTACAATCGTTGCCCCATTTGCGGTCGTCCGCGGGCGTTCATTCGCAAGTTCGGCATCTGCCGCATCTGCTTTCGCAACATGTCGCTGCACGGCGAGATCCCTGGCGTGATCAAGTCCAGCTGGTAGGAGAGTGGAAATGTCTTTGGCCGATCCCATCGCCGACATGCTCACGCGCATCAAGAACGCCCTTATGGCGCGCCAAAACGTGGTCGAGATGCCTTATTCCAAGGTCAAGGCCGCGGTGGCGGAGGTGCTCAAGAGCGAAGGCTACATCCTTGGCGTCGAGAAGGCCGGCGAAGGCTACAAGGCCGTGCTGCGCCTGGCGCTCAAGTATCAGGGCAATAAGCCCGTCATCGACGGACTCAAAAGGGTGAGCAAGCCCAGCCGCCGCATTTACGTGGGGTACGACGAGATTCCCAAGGTCCTGAGCGGCCTGGGCGTGAATATCCTGTCCACCCCCCGCGGCATCATGAGCGAGCGCGTCGCCCGCCAGCAAAAAGTGGGCGGCGAGATTCTCTGCGCGGTCTGGTAGATCCGGGAGAAGGACGATAACCATGAGTCGAATCGGCAAACTGCCCGTAAATCTTCCCAAGGGCGTGGAAGTGACCATCGATGGCCAGAAGGTGGCCGTCAAGGGTCCCAAGGGCTCGCTGGACCGCGAGTTCCATCCCCTGGTGGAGATCGTCCGAGAGGAAGGCGCCCTGCGGGTCACCCCGCGGGAGGCCACCCAGCAGGGCCGCGCCCTATGGGGGCTTTCGCGCAGCCTTTTGAACAACATGGTCGTCGGCGTCAGCGCCGGCTTTACCAAGGTGATGGAAGTCAGCGGCGTGGGCTACCGCGCCGAAATGGCCGGCAACACCTTGAAGATGGCCCTTGGCTTCAGCCATCCGGTGCTCTTCGATCTGCCCGAGGGCATTTCCTGCACGGTGGAAAAGAATACCATCATGACGCTGACGGGCATCGACAAGGAGCTTTTGGGCCAGACCTGCGCCAAGATCCGCGCCTGGCGGCCGCCGGAGCCCTACAAGGGCAAGGGCATCAAGTTCGCCGGGGAGGCCATCCGGCGCAAGGTGGGCAAAACCGGCGTGAAGTAACCTGGGGAGAGTCCAGCCCCGCATGGAACCGGGACGAAGCGACCCCCACGGAAACGAGGATTAGCAAATGGGCAAGACCAATCCCACCAAGGTGGCTTGGGCCAAGCGCAAGGTGCGGGTGCGCAAGAAGGTGCACGGCACCCCCGAGCGCCCGCGGCTGACCGTCTTCAGGTCGTTGAACAACATGTACGCCCAGGTGGTGGATGATGAGGCGGGCAAGACCCTTGTCTCCATCAGCAGCCTGGCCAAGGAGATTCGCGGCGAGGCCGGGCACAAGGGCAACATCGCCACCGCCAAGAAGGTGGGAGCCGCTGTCGCCAAGGCCTGCCAGGCTGCCGGGGTGACCAAGGTGGTCTTCGACCGCAACGGCTACCTGTATCATGGACGGGTCAAGGCCCTGGCCGAGGCGGCCCGCGAGGCCGGCCTGGACTTCTAGGCTCCATTCTCATCGATAAGGAACGGACCCTTGCTGGAAAGACGCAGATCTAGAAGAGAAAGCAACGAGGACGACCTTCAGCTCATCGACAAGGTCGTCCACATCAACCGCGTGGCCAAGGTTGTCAAGGGCGGGCGGCGCTTCTCCTTCTCGGCCGTGGTGGTGGTGGGCGACGGTCAGGGCAGCGTGGGCGCTGGCCTGGGCAAGGCCAACGAGGTGCCGGAAGCCATCCGCAAGGGCGTGGAGAAGGCCAAGCGCGACATGACCGCGGTCCCCCTGATCAACGGCACCATTCCGCACCTGGTGCAGGGTGAGTTCGGCTCGGGCCGGGTTCTGCTCAAGCCCGCCGCTCCCGGCACCGGCGTCATCGCCGGCGGCGCGGTGCGCGCGGTCTTGGAAGCGGCCGGGGTCACCGACATCCTGACCAAGTGTCTGGGCAGCCACAACGCCCATAACGTGGTCAAGGCCACGCTGGAGGGCCTGCGGCAGCTCAAGAGCTGGGAACAGGTGGCCAAAAAGCGCGACCTGCCCTTGGAACAAGCCAGGCTCTAGGGCACAAGGCCTACGAGGAAGAGAAATGTCGGACACCATTCGCGTGCAACTGGTCAGAAGCGGCAGCGGCCGCCCCAAGTCCCACAAGGACACCTTGCAGGGCCTGGGCCTGACCAAGCTCAACAAGACGGTCACCCTCAAGGACTCCCCGTCCGTGCGAGGCATGATCAACAAGGTCATCCACCTGGTGAAGGTGGTCGAGGACTAGGGGTGCTCATATGAAACTCAACGAGCTGCAACCAGCGCCGGGATCGCGCAAGAGCCGCAAGCGCATTGGCCGCGGCCAGGGCTCCGGCCAGGGCGGAACCGCCGGCAAGGGCCACAAGGGTCAGAACGCCCGTAGCGGCGGAGGCGTCCGGGTCGGCTTCGAGGGCGGCCAGATGCCCCTCCAGCGCCGGCTGCCCAAGCGCGGCTTCACCAACAAGTTCGCTCTCAAGGTGATGGAGGTCAACCTGCGCGACCTCAACCGCTTCGAGGCCGGCGCGGTGGTGGATGCCCAGGCCCTGGCCGAGGCCGGGCTGATCAAGGGCGGCTTTGACCTGATCAAGATTCTGGGCAACGGCGAACTGAGCCGCGCCCTGACTCTCAAGGTGGACCGCATCAGCGCCGGGGCCAAGGCCAAAGTGGAGGCCGCCGGCGGAAGCGTGGAGTTGATCTGAGATGGCGATGGCCGGCATCGGCAATATTGCGCGCATCCCGGAACTCAAGCGCCGCCTGCTCTTCACTTTGCTGATGCTGGCGGTCTACCGGGTGGGCTGCGCCGTGCCCACCCCGGGCATCAACGCCGATGCCTTGAGCGCTTTCTTCGCCCGCTACAAGTCCACCATGCTGGGCCTGTTCGACATGTTCAGCGGCGGCGCCCTGGAGCGGATGAGCATATTCGCGCTGGGCATCATGCCCTACATCAGCGCCAGCATCATCCTCGAGCTGTTGACGGTGGTCATTCCCCATCTGGCTCAGCTCAAGAAGGAGGGCCAGGCCGGGCGCAAGAAGATCACCCAGTACGCCCGCTACGGCACGGTGGTCCTCTCCCTGGTCCAGGGCATGGGCATCGCCATCGGCCTGGAGTCCATGACCAGCCCCGGCGGGGCCATGGTCGTGCCACACCCCGGCTGGGGCTTCCGGCTCATGAGCATGGTCACCCTGGCCGCAGGCACCGCCTTCATCATGTGGCTGGGCGAGCAGATCACCGAGCGCGGCATTGGCAACGGCATCAGCCTCATCATTTTCGCCGGCATCGTGGCCCGCATGCCCAGCGCCGTGGCCAGCACCTTCCAGATGGTGCGCCTAGGCGAGCTTTCCATCTTCCTGCTGGTGGCTCTCCTGGCCTTGATGGTGGCGGTGATCGGCTGCATCGTCTTCGTGGAGCAGGGGCAGCGGCGTCTGCCGGTGCAATACGCCAAACGCGTGGTGGGCCGGCGCATGTACGGGGGGCAGACCACCCACCTGCCGCTCAAGATAAACACCAGCGGCGTGATCCCGCCCATCTTCGCCAGTTCCATAATCATGTTCCCGGCCACCATCGCCCAGTTCATCCAGGTGGAATGGGTGCAGCACGCCGCCAAGTCCATCACCCCCGGCGGCTGGGTCTACAGCCTGCTCTATGTAGCATTCATCTTTTTCTTCGCCTACTTCTACACCGCGGTGACCTTCAACCCGGCCGACGTGGCGGAAAACATGAAGAAATACGGTGGGTTCATACCCGGCATCCGGCCTGGCAAGCGCACCGCCGACTACATCGACCGGGTGCTGACCCGCATCACCATGGGAGGCGCCGTCTATCTCTCGATCGTGTGCGTGCTTCCCACGGTCTTGACCAGCGAGTTCAACGTGCCCTTCTATTTCGGCGGCACCGCCCTCTTGATCGTGGTGGGCGTCGCCATGGACACCATGGCCCAGCTGGAGAGCCATCTGTTGCAGCGCAACTACGAAGGCTTCCTGAAGAAGGGCGTGATGAAGGGCCGCAGCTAGCGCGCGCCAGAGGGGGGTCTCCCGGCGGGGAGACTTGAAGAGATAAGTTAACGGGAAGGGAGCGAGGTTATGAACCTGATTCTGTTGGGCCCTCCGGGGGCCGGCAAAGGCACCCAGGCCAAGATGCTCATTGACTCCTATGGCATCCCTCAGATCTCCACCGGCGACATGCTGCGCGCGGCCTTGAAGGCCCAGACTCCCCTGGGGCTGGAGGCCAAGAAGTTCATGGACGCGGGCCAGCTGGTCCCCGACTCGGTGGTGATCGGCCTGGTCAAGGAGCGTTTGGCCCAGCCCGACTGCGCCAAGGGGTTCATGCTCGACGGCTTTCCCCGCACGGTTCCTCAGGCCGAGGAGCTGGACAAGGTCCTCGGCGGCCTGAGCAAAAAGATCGACCACGTGGTCAGCATCGAGGTGCCCAACTCCGAGCTGCTGGGCAGGTTGACCGGTCGCCGCACCTGCCGGGCCTGCGGACAGGGCTTCCACGTGATGTTCGACCCGCCCAAGGTCGAGGGCAAGTGCGACAAGTGCGGCGGCGAGCTCTACCAGCGCGACGACGACAACGAGGCCACGGTTAGCAACCGCCTGAAGGTCTATGAAGGCCAGACCATGCCGCTGATCAATTTCTACAAGGTCAAGGGCCTGCTGCGCCCCATCGACGGCCTGGGCGCGATCAGCGACATCTTCGGGCGCATCAAGGTGGTGCTGGGCTAGAGGCCCTTCGGCATTAAGCGCATGATCGTAATCAAAAGCGACGCCGAGATAAAGCTCATGCGCGAGGCCGGGCGGGTGGTGGCCCGGGTTCTGGATGAAGTCCGCCAGGCCGTGGCGCCAGGGGTGACCACGGCCCGGCTCGACAAGATGGCCGAGGATATGTGCCGCAAGTTGGGCGCGGTCCCGGCCTTCAAGGGATACCGGGGCTATCCCTTCTCCTTGTGTTGCTCGCGCAACGAGCAGGTGGTTCACGGCTTTCCCGGCCAGGAGCCTCTCGAGGAGGGGGATATCCTGTCCATGGATTTCGGCTGCATCCTGGACGGGTTTTACGGGGACTCCGCCACCACCGTGGCGGTAGGCCAAGTGAGCGCCGAGGCCGCCGAACTAATGCGGGTGACCGAGGCCTCGCTCATGGCCGGCATCGAGCAGGCGCGGCCCGGCAACCGCTTGGGCGACGTTTCGGCGGCGGTCCAGGAGGTGGTGGAGGCCGGAGGCTTCGCGGTGGTCCGCCAGTTCGTGGGCCATGGCATTGGCCGAGGCCTGCACGAGGACCCGCAGGTGCCCAACTTCGGCGCCCCCGGGCGCGGGGTGAAGCTGAAGCCCGGCATGGCGCTGGCCATAGAGCCCATGGTCAACGCCGGGGGCTGGGAAGTGAAAATTTTGAGCGACGGCTGGACGGCCGTGACGGTAGACGGTAAACTTTCCGCTCACTTCGAGCACACGGTTGCCATCACCGACAACGGCCCGGAGATACTCAGCCTGCCCTAGGTCGGTTCCTCGGGGAGCCGGCCAGAGCCGGAGGCAAGGCCGCCCGGGGCGGCCGAAAGAGGATGGGTCCCATGAAGGTACGAGCGTCGATAAAGCGGATCTGCAAGGACTGCAAGATCATAAAGCGTAAGGGCGTGGTGCGGGTGATCTGCAAAAAGAACCCCCGGCACAAGCAGCGCCAGGGTTAGGGAGGCTTTTAGGTGGCACGCATCGCCGGCATCGACTTACCGCGCAACAAGCGCATCGAGGTGGCGCTGACCTATATCTACGGTATAGGCGACAGCTCCGCCAAGAAGATCCTGGCCTCGGCCGGGGTGAGCGCGGACACCCGCAGCGATCGCCTGACCGAGGAGGAGATCAACCGTATCCGCCAGGCCATCGACACCGGTTACAAGGTGGAAGGCGACCTGCGGCGCGAGATCTCCATGAACATCAAGCGGCTCATGGACTTGGGCTGCTACCGCGGCCTCAGGCATCGCCGCGGCCTGACGGTCAGGGGTCAACGCACGCGCACCAACGCCCGCACCCGCAAGGGGCCGCGCCGCTCCGTCGTGGGTAAGAGGAAGAAGTAAGCATGGCCGCCAAGGTTCAAAAGAAAGTCACGCGCAAGCGCAAGGAGCGTAAGAACATCCCCACCGGGGTGGCCCACATCCAGTCCACCTTCAACAACACCATCGTCACCATCACTGATCCCAACGGCAACGTGGTGGCTTGGTCGTCGTCGGGTGTGCAGGGATTCAAGGGCTCGCGCAAGTCCACTCCCTTCGCGGCGCAGTTGGCCGCCGAGGACGCGGCCAAGAAGGCGGCCGAGCACGGCATGCGCAGCGTGGAAGTCTATGTCAAGGGTCCGGGGGCCGGCCGCGAGGCGGCCTTGCGGGCTCTGGGTTCGGCCGGGGTCAACGTCACCCTGATCCGCGACGTAACCCCCATGCCCCATAACGGATGCCGTCCGCCCAAGCGCCGGCGGGTCTAGTCCGGTCCCGGGCGGCAAGGGGAAATTAGGCCCGAGGCTATCCGCCCCGGTTCGCCCGGAAGCGGCGAGAGCACATAGAGAAGGGCAAGTCTGGCGGATGCCAGGCGTCTTCGGAGGAAAGATTTGGCCAGATATAGAGGTTCGGTCTGCCGGCTCTGCCGCCGCGAGACCCAGAAGCTGTACCTGAAGGGCGACCGCTGCTACAGTGACAAGTGCGCGGTCGAGCGGCGCACCTATCCTCCGGGCCAGCACGGTCAATCCCGCGGCAAGCTCAGCGACTACGGACTGCAGTTGCGGGAAAAGCAGAAGGTCAAGCGCATGTTCGGCTTGGCCGAGAAGCAGTTCAAGCTGACCTACGTGCGCGCCTCCGGCATGCGGGGCGTCACCGGCCACAACCTGCTCATGCTCCTGGAGACCAGGCTGGACAACGTGGTCTATCGCCTGGGCTTCGCCAACTCCCGGACGCAGGCCCGGCACTGGGTGCGGCACGGTCATTTCCTGGTCAACGGCAAGAAGGTCAACATCCCCTCGCTGCGGCTTAAGGTGGGCGACGTGATCGCCGTGCGCGAGAAAAGCCGCGAGGTGGCCGAGATGAAGTCGGCCATGGAGGCCGTGGCCCGCCGTCAGATTCCGGCCTGGTTGGAGACCGATGCGGCAGCCTTCCAGGGCACGCTCAAGGCCTTGCCCGCCCGCGAGGACCTGACCATGCCCATGCAGGAGCAGCTCATCGTGGAGCTCTACTCCCGTTAAGCTATAAAACCCTGCCCTAGGGAGAGGTTCATGGAGAGAAACTGGAGAGAGCTGATCAAACCCTCGCGGCTTGACATCGATGAGGAAACCCATAGCCACTACTATGGAAAGTTTTCTTGCGAGCCGCTGGAACGTGGGTTTGGTCACACCATCGGCAACGCCCTGAGGCGCATCCTGATCTCCTCCCTGCAAGGGGCGGCCATCACCAAAGTGCGCATCGAAGGCGTGCTCCACGAGTTCTCCACCATCCCCGGCGTCCTGGAGGATGTAAGCGATATCATCCTTAATATCAAGGGGATACGTCTGCGTTACCTGGGCCAGGAAGATACCACCGTAACCCTGAGCGCCAGCGGCGAGGGCGTGGTTCGGGCCGGGAACATCAAGTGTCCGCCCGATGTGGAGATTTTGAATCCCGATCATCACCTCGCCACCCTGGGCCCGGAAGGACGCCTGGAGGCTGAATTCGCGGTGCGCACCGGCAAGGGCTACATCACCGCCGACCGCATCAAGAATCCCGAGGACCCCATCGGGGTCATCGCCCTGGACGCCGCTTTCTCGCCCATAACCAAGGTGAACTACGTGGTGACCCAGGCCCGCGTGGGCCAGATCACCGACTACGACAAGCTCACCCTGGAGGTCTACACCAACGGCGCCGTGCGCCCCGAAGACGCGGTTGCCTTCGCGGCCAAGATTCTCAAGGAGCAGCTCAACCTCTTCATCAACTTCCCAGAGGAGAGCGAGCCCAGCGAGGTGGTCGATGACACCCCGCCCACCCTCAACGAAAACCTTTTCCGCACCGTCGATGAGTTGGAACTCTCCGTTCGCTCGGCCAACTGCCTTAAGAACGCCGACATCAAGTACATCGGCGAACTGGTGCAAAAGAGCGAGGCCGAGATGCTCAAGACTAAGAACTTTGGCCGCAAGTCCTTGAATGAGATCAAGGAAATGCTCACTGAGATGGGGTTGGGCCTTGGCATGGCCCTGGACAGCTTCCCCACCAGGGAAGACTTGGACGCCAGAGGTAAGGAAAAATGAGACACCAGAGGGTTACCCGGAGGCTGTCCAGAGACACAGCCCACCGCAAGGCCATGATGCGCAACATGGTGACTTCGCTCTTCGAGCACGACAAGATCGAAACCACCGCCATCAGGGCCAAAGAACTGGCGCCGGTCGCCGAGAAGATGATCACCTTGGCCAAGCGCGGCGACCTGCACGCCCGGCGGCAGGCGGAGTCCTTCATCCGCAGTCACTTGGTATGCAAGAAGCTCTTCGACGAGGCCAAGGCCCGTTATCAGGATCGCATGAGCGGCTACATCCGCGTGACCGCCACCCGGGTGCGCCGGGGCGACGCCGCTCCCATGGCCCTGGTGGAGTTGGTCTCCCCGGCAGCCGAGAAGAAATAGCAATCAGGCTTCTTACAGCCGTCAAACGCGGACCCGGTTCCAACCGGGCCCGCGTTTTTTTGGGGCTGCGGCGTCTCTTGGGGCAGGACAAACCCGTCTCGCCAGGCAAGACCTGATACCCATCGGGGAAGTATTGGCCCGCCCAGGCTTAAAATTTTGAGTGGCAATCCCTGCCCGCTTTCCCCAAAGGGAACCCCCTCGCCGGCGGAGCGGAGAGGGGGCTGAGGAGGAAACGATTGTCGGCTTAGTGGGTTAGCGAAGCTAGGGTCGTACGCAGGTTGATGGCGAATTCGTCATCGAGCCGGCAGCCGGACTGCAGCAGGAAGGTGCGTTCCTCCTCCCCACTCTCCAAGGCCCGGGCGTGGTAGCTGAGGGCTTTCTCCAGGCTTTCAGCAGCCTTGGCCCGATTGCCAGTCAGGATGTAGAGCGTAGCCCACTCCGAGTAGACCGCCGCCCCGAAAAGCTCCAAGTTTATCTCCCGGCCCAGGATGCGCACCCGGCGGGGAAGGCGCTTGAGGGTCTCCATCGCCACGCTTATGTAGGAGTAACTACCGCCGAATTGGCCCAGGCGCCGGAACGTGATGGCCATGGAGAGGTAGGCCGGAATATGGTCGCGCTTGATGTTCATGGCCTCGGCAAAGCAATCCAAGGCTTTGAAAAACCGTCCCCTTTTAGCGTAGGCCTGGCCACGGCCGGTGAGCCAAATGGCCTGCGCCAAGCGGGCGGTCTCGGGCTGGCCGGGGAATGCCTCCTCCAGTTCACTGAAAATTTTGATCTTTTCCGCTGCGGCGTGGGAAGGCAGCAGCGAGTCTAACCAACTCGTCCAGCGGGGGATCGCCGAGGACGACGGGAGGATATCGGGCTTGCTGTTAGGGTCCATGGCCAATTCTCGCGCAAAAGGTGATCTCACCCCTAGTTGTTAAGCATGAATTGTACCAGATCAAGGCGGGTGCGCTAAGGGCGCGGGTGGGCTACCAGCCGGGGTTGGATCCCATCTCCTGGCGGCGGCGCTCGGCCACCTCGGGCCTGAGGGCCAAGGTGCGATCCCCGAAGATGGAAAAACGCAGCCAGTCGAAGGCCAGCTTGAGCGCCTCCAGATCGTTGACCGCAGCCATTTCCAGGCGCATGGGATCAACGGCGAAGATGTCCTTGAAGCGGCTCTTCTGCAAGAACAGCCGGAATCCCTCCAGGTCGTAAGCGGCCATCATG
>JAJZPI010000241.1 GCA_021811275.1 Deltaproteobacteria bacterium | reverse complement strand
GCGGCCCAGTCCGCCGATGATGCCCACCACCACGCCGCTGCCAGGAGCCGGTTTCATCTCGCCCCCTCCCTGCGCCCTTGATCCCGTCCTCAGCTGGCCAGTCCCGTCTCGCCCTGGGGGTAGGAGCCCAGGACCTTGAGACTGTCGACGTTGGCGGCCAGCTCCGCCAGGGCCTCGGCCACGCTCGGATCGGACTGGTGGCCCTCGAAGTCCACGAAAAAGGCGTATTCCCAAGGCCGGTCCTTGGTCGGACGCGACTCGATGCGGGTGAGGTTGAGCCCCCGCTCCGAGAGATAGCCCAGGGCGTCGTAGAGCGAGCCCGGCTTGTGGGCGGCCACGAAGATGATGGAGGTCTTGTCGCCGCCGGTGGGTGGACAGGCCTCGCGGCAGAGCACGAAAAAGCGCGTGGTGTTGAGGGGGTTGTCCTGGATTTCCTTGGCCAGGATATGCAGGCCGTAATGGCGGGCGGTCAGCTCGCCGCCCACGGCCGCCGCGCCAGGCTCCTCGAGGGTCTGGCGGGCGGCGGCGGCGGTGCTGCTGGCCTCCAGAAGCGCGGCCTTGGGCAGGTTGCGCCGCAGCCATGCCCGGCACTGGCTGAGGGCCTGGGGGTGGGAATAGACTTTGCGCACCTCCTCGAGGCTGCCTCCGCCGGCCATCAGCATCTGGCTCACCCGCGAGTAGACCTCGCCGCATACCTTGAGCCCGCTGGCCAACAGCTGGTCCAGGGTCACGCTCACTCCGCCCTCGCTGGAGTTCTCCACCGGCACCACACCCACCTGGGAATGGCCCCGCTCAACCTCGTCGAAGACGTCGATGATGGTGGCCTGGGGGGCCAGCTCGCAGGAGCTGCCGAAGTGCTGGAGCACGGCCTGGTGGCTGAAGGTGGCCTCCGGGCCCAGGAAGGCCACCTTCAAGGGGCGCTGTAGGGATCGGCAGGCGCTGATGACCTCGGTGAAGATCACCTTGAGCGCCGCGTCCGGCAGCGGGCCGCGGTTGGCCTCGATGATTCCCTTCAGCACCGCCTTTTCGCGCTCGGGCGCAAACTCGGGCAGGTTGCCAGCGCCTTTGAAGCGGGCGATGGCCAGGGCATGCCTGGCGCGCTGGTTCAAGAGGCCCAGAATCTGCAAGTCGATGGCATCGATCTGCTCACGATGCTCGCCGATCTGCTGCTTTGACATGTCGATGACCCCGTTGGCCTGGAGCTGGTCCGCGCTTGCTTGGGACATGGTGATTCTCGCCTCGTCTAGATATTGTACATCACGGCCTGGCCACGCCGTGGCGCAGGCTGGAGCCCATGGTGCGCAGCTCGCCCATCAGCTCGGCGAAGTCCGCAGGGGTGAGCGACTGGTCGCCGTCGCACAGGGCCTTCTCCGGGGCGCAGTGGACCTCGACCATGATGCCGTCCGCGCCCACGGCCAGGGCCGCGCGCGAGAGCGGCGCCACGAAGCGGCGGTGGCCCACGGCGTGGCTGGGGTCTACGATTACCGGCAGATGGGTGCGTTCTTTGAGCACGCAGACCGCGCTCAGGTCCAGGGTATTGCGGGTAGCGGTCTCGAAGGTGCGAATGCCCCGCTCGCAGAGGATGACCCGGTGGTTGCCGGAGGCCATGATGTATTCGGCGCTTTGCAGGAACTCCTCGATGGTGGTCATGAGGCCGCGCTTCAAGAGCACCGGCTTGCCGCAGGCCCCCGCCTTCTTCAGCAGCGAGAAGTTCTGCACGTTGCGCGCGCCGATCTGGATGATGTCCACGTAGGACTCGATCAGGGCCAGGTCGGCCGAGTCCATCACCTCGCTGACCACGGGCAGGCCGGTCTGCTGGCGGGCCAGGGCCAAAAGCTTCAGGCCCTCCTCGCCCAAGCCCTGGAAACTGTAGGGGCTGGTGCGGGGCTTGAAGGCACCCCCTCGCAGCACCACGCAGCCGGCGTCCTTGACCGCGCACGCCGTGGTCATGAGCTGCTCGGAGCTTTCCACCGAGCAGGGCCCGGCGATGACCGCGAACTCCTCGCCGCCTATCCTGGCCCCGGCCACCTCGATGACCGTGTCCTGGGGCCGGGCCTGCCGGCTGACCAGGTTGAACTTGGGTTTGGGGGGGACCGCGGGTCTAGTGCTCGCCGCGGCCAGTAATCCCTCCGGCATCTCCACCCTCTGTACGCTCGCAGCCAACATCTTCCTACCTCCGTCTGTCTTGCGGCCCGGACCATCCTCCGATCCCGGTTTCTAAAAAACAAAAAGGCCATGGGCGACTTTGCTGTCTGCCCATGGCCTTGGTCGGTTCGTTTAAGCTTTAGCTAGCCTTGGACCTCCCTCGCCACCGGGCAGACGGTGGTAAAGTAATAAAAGCTAAAATAGAAATAGTTCGCGCCGGGATTCATGACCCCGCTGGCGCGTCCCATTTCCATCGTTCTGCCCGTCATGCTCGGTTCCTCGGAGTTCTTCGGCCTGTCCGGCGAATCTCCGCTAATGAAACACCCATCGCCGTTTGCTGTCAAGGCGCAATTGCGTAGATAAGGGCCAAAAATTCATTTTATGTAGCTACATTGCAGCCTAGGGCGCGCTTTTTTCGCCGGCGAAGCGCGCCAGCCAAGTCAGCGCCAGGGCGTAGGAGGCCCAGCCGAATCCGGCCACCGTGCCAGCGCAGACCCCCGAGAGCAGCGACACCCGCCGGAACTGTTCGCGGGCGTGCGGATTGCTCAGATGCACCTCAACCACGACCGCCCCGCAGGCCTCCACCGCGTCGCGGACGGCCACGCTGGTGTGGGTGTAGGCCCCGGCGTTCAGCGCCACCCCGGCCCCCTCCCTGCCCGCGGCCTGGATAGCGTCGACCAACTCGCCCTCGTGGTTGGATTGGACGAAGGACACCTCGATCCCCAACTCGCTCCCCAGCCCGGCCAGCTTGGCGTTGATCTCGTCCAAAGTCTGGCTGCCGTAATAGCGCGGGTCGCGCCGGCCTAACAGGTTCAGGTTGGGGCCGTTGATGACTACCACCTTTTTCATGCGCCGCCTCCTTGC
>JAJZPI010000087.1 GCA_021811275.1 Deltaproteobacteria bacterium | reverse complement strand
TAACCACCATTCGGCATGGGCCGCAGACCCCAATGTCCTATTGTTAACTGGTGAAAGGGTAGGCCGGCCCCCCTGCGCGCCAGGGGCTGGTTTACGTTTGTCAAATGCTGTCAGATAGTTGAACTAACAGATATGCAAAGAGGCCAAAAGCGCCAGGCCGGAGCGCCAACCCCGGCCCGGCCCAAAAAATTACAAAAAGGTTTTCCCGCGCGGCAATGTCAGCCTAGGAGGCTTGGCTCGAAAGGATAGCCTTGCATTGGCTGTCTTTTTCCGTCTGCCGCTCGGCCATGCGGTCCAGGGTCAGGCCGGAGAGAAAATCCACCAGCAGTTGGCTCATCTCTCCCCAAACCAGGTGCACGGTGCAGCCTCCGACCCGGTCGCAGGTCATGGGGTCCTGCACGCACTCCACCACCGCCAGCGGACCCTCCAGAGTACGCACGATATCGTAAAGGCTTATCTTTTCGGGAGGCATGGCCAGCAGGTAGCCGCCTTTGGCCCCGCGCACGCTGGTCACCAAACCGGCGGCCTTGAGCGGGATCAGCAATTGTTCAAGGTACTTCGCGGAAATGCCCTGCCGGCTGGCCATCTCCTGCAGGGCCAGGGGGCTCCCGCTTTTATGCATGGCCAACTCCAGCATGGCCCGCACGCCGTATCTACCCCTGGTGGACAGTTTCATGATGACGACTCCCCCTGTGCATTTTTCAACAAGGTCTTACGGCAAAACCATATGGGCTGGCTAGGCGAAATGCAAGGAAAAGTTTTTCAGCGGGCTTACGGGGTTTGCGCCAAGCCGTCTCTACCTACGGCTTTAGCCTAATATTCATTAATTTTAGGGCAGTTAGTCTCTTGTAAAGTTGAGACCACCCCCTTGTCCCCATGCACCGAAATGACTTTTACCAAATAGCTATCAAAGCCATTCCCGACTTTGATCACCGATCGGCAGGGCAAAAGCGTGGTTCGACCCCACAATGCAAGCTTTGTGGGGTCCCCCGGTTTTGCCCTGCCTCGCGAGCGCTGGCGCGCTCGGCGAGCCCTCCCCCGGGGTCCCCAGCCAACTTGTTGGTTGGGGTGGATCCTTGGCCGGCATGTCAATTAGCGCTCAAGCTACTCGTTTGAACGCTAATTGGTATTAGGGCCTGCCAGGCCCTCCGGCGCAGCCTCAGGTGGGGGCGCCGGACAGGGTCCCGGAAGCTCCCTCGGGCGGTGCGCTGAGGTGGGAATGGGCGCCGCCCCAGGAGCCCAAGCGGCGGTAAAGCGGGGGCAGGGACAGCCCCAAGAGCGCCAATGCTCCGGCCAGGCGCGCCCACGCGGGCACCAGTTCTGCGGCCTGGCCGATGAGCGCCCGGGGATGGAGGCCCAGGCCGGCGTAGACCGCATCCAAGGCCAAGCCGCAAAGCACGGCGCAGAGCGCGATGCCGGCCAGATACACCGTGGTGGCCTTCCTGCCCATGACTTTCCAGAGTACGGTCAGGGCGGTGAGGTTGGTGGCCGGTCCGGCCAGGAGAAAGACCAGGGCGGCCCCGGGGCTGACGCCCTTGAGTATTAGAGCGGCGGCGATGGGGGTGGAGGCCGAGGCGCAGATATATATGGGTATGCCAGCCATGAGCATCACCAGCATCGAGCCGAAGCCGCCGCCCAGGTATCGGGTGAATACCTCCTCCGGCACCAGCACGGTGATGGTCCCGGTCAGAAGCAGGCCGGCCAGGAACCAGGCGGCCATGTCCTCCCAAAGCTCTCCTTGGGCAAACAAGAGCCCGGCCACGAGTTTGCGGCCCAGCCCATGGTGTCGGGAGTGCTCCTCGGGCGGGCAGTCGAGGCCGTCGCAGCAAGCATCCACCGTACAGCTAAAGTCGGCCGGGATCAGCTCGCCGGCCGCCTGCGCCGGCCGGTCGGCCAGGCTTTGGGCCAGGCCGGTGGCCGCGGCGGTGATAAAGGCCGCCGCCGGGCGGGCCACGGTCATGATGGGGTCCATGAGGGCATAGGTCACGGCCAGGGAGTCCACCCCGGTCTCTGGCGTGGAGATGAGAAAGGAGGTGGTGGCGGCGTTGCTGGCCCCCTGCCTCTTCAGCGCCACCGCCGCCGGCAACACCCCGCAGCAACACAGGGGCAAGGGTATGCCCAACATGGCGGCCTTGATCACCGGCGCGAACCTTCCCTTGCCCAGATGGCGGGCAATGGCGCCCGGGCTCATGAAGACCTTTAACATGCCGGCCACCAGCAGGCCGAAGAGCACATAGACCGAGGAATCTTCGAGTATCCGCCAGGATTCGCGCGCGATGGCAAGCATTATGTCCATGATGCAGCTCTCTTGATGTTGGTTCTGGGTGGCGCTATTCCTGCGCGTGTTCCAGGCCCACGCCCACCAGCGCGGCCACGTGGGCGTCGTCCAGGGAATAGTAAAGGCACTGGGCGTCACGGCGAGTACGCACCAGGGCCAAGTCGCGCAAGCGCCGGAGTTGGTGCGAGACGGCGGATTCACTCACTCCCAGCATGGCGGCCAAGTCGCAGACGCACATCTCGCCATCGCGCAAGGCCATGAGCATGAGCAGCCGGGAGGGATCGGCCAAGGCCTTGAAGATTGATGAGAGCCGGCTCAGGTCCCGGCCGTTGACCATGTTGGAGCGGGCCTGGGCAATGCGCTCAGGATGGATGACCCTGATTTGGCAGCCGTCGTCATCCTTGAGCATTGTGGAGCGCTTGGTAGTCATGATGCTTTCATGCGTATATGATCACTTATTCATATTTAATACACCGCTCGCCGCCGCATGTCAACAGCGTCGCGGCCCGCGCGAATAATTATCCGCGGCGTCCTCCGCGCTGTTCTCCACGCTTGCCCCGACGGGTTAGCCTAATTTATAATAACTAACTAAAATTAATGCCGATGCGGCGTGAACCCCAGGAAGGGGGCCAAGGCCGCGCGGCCAAAGAAAGGAATGCCAGTGGAAAGGAGACGTTTGGGGAAGTGGACGGGCCTGGTCCTGCTCTGCCTGGCGCTTGTCTCCGGAGCGGCCTGCGCCACCCAGGGACAGACCGGCGCATTGGCGGGGGCCGGCGTCGGCGCGTTGATTGGCCAGGCCATCGGGCACAGCACCGGAGCCACCCTGATCGGAGCCGGGGTGGGCACCGGCCTTGGCTATATCATAGGCAACGAGATGGACAAGGCCGACGCGCAAAAACGACATGGGGTAAAGCCACAGGAGACCAAACCCTTGGCCGAGACCGCCTGGAAGGTGGTCAACATCGTGCCCATGGACAACTCGCGGCCCTTCAAGTCCTGGCGAGTGCACTTCCGCAGCGACGGCACCCTGCTTTCGATCAAGACCCTGCCCAATGGCTCGGTCAAGGAACAGGTGGAACGCTACCGGGTGGTGGGCGCCACCCTGATCATCAATCAGGATGACTACATCATTAACTCCCGCTTCCGAATCGATGGCCGCCGCATGTACCTGGACACCGGCGAGCACTCTATAGTGCTGGAAAGAATCTAACCCTCTTGCTGGGGGCTGGGCGTCCGTCGCCCTCCCCCAGGTTCGTTTTCCTTTTGGCATATCGCTAAAATAACTATCATTTTATCTCCAAGCCGGCAAAATTTACCGTTCGGTAAGTAAGCGCTTGACAAAACCGCCGGCACGTACTACTTACCGGTAGGTAACAAGCCCGCCCCGCCCGCTTTCCGTCAAAGGAGGGACAGTATGAGCGAGGCTGCCACCCCAGCCGAGCATTTGGACAACTCGGTGCGTGATCGCCTTTTGCAAGCGGCGGTGGACCTTTTCGCGGAAAAGGGCTACGCGGCCACCAGCGTCCGCGAGATCGTGGCCGCCGCCGGGGTGACCAAGCCGGTGCTCTACTACTATTTTCAGAGCAAGGAAGGCATCTATCTTGAGATCATGACCAGGGCTTCAAATGACTTGCAGGCCAACTTGGAGGCGATATCAGATCGCGCCAGCAGCGTATGGGAGCGCCTGCTCAAGCTGGCCGACACCACCTATAACGCCTACTCCGAAAACATCAAGACCATGAAGATCATGCACGCCATGATGTTCGGACCGCCCCAAGGGGCGCCCTTCGTTGATTTCAACGCGGTCTATTGGGCCTTCCATCAGGCGGTGGAGGCCATGGTGAAGGAAGGCATGCACAACGGCGAGATGCTCCCCGGCGACCCCAAGAACGTCACCTGGGTACTCATGGGCACGGTGCACCTGGCCATGGAAATGGCGCTCTGCCAGCCGGAAAAGGCCCTGGACCGCCAGGGCCTGCGCGAGGTGTTGGAAGTTAACCACCGGGCGTTCTGGGCCCGCGGATTGGCGAACCAAAGGGAAAATCGTAATGACGACTAAAGCGCCCTTGCTTGGATTGATGGCCCTGGTCCTCTTGGGCCTGGCCGTGGCCGGCTGCTCCTCCAACGCCCAGGAGAGCAAGGCTGGGGAAAAACCCCCCGTGGCCGTGGAAACGCTCAAGGCCGAACCCGCCACGCTTACCGAAGGGGTGGAGGTGGTGGGCTCGCTCCTGCCCAAGTTCGAGGCCGGGGTCAAAAGCGAGTTCCAGGGCAATGTGGCCGAGGTCTACGTGACCGAATGGGTGCGGGTCAAAAAGGGCCAGCCCTTGGCGCGCCTGGATATTCGTGAGGCCAACCTCATGGTGGCAAAAGCCGCCGCCGCCCAGGAGGCGGCCAAGGCCGCGCAGCTTCAGGCCGAGGTGGCCTTCAACCGCTCCCAACGCGAGCACCAGCGCCTCATCAAGCTCAAGGGCGCGGGCTTGGTCACCCAACAAAGCCTCGACGATGCCCGCACCGACGAGGAGGCGGCCGCGGCCCGGCTCTCGGCGGCCAAGGCCCAGCAAAGGGTGGCGGCCGACGACCTGTCCCATGCCAAGACCCGCCTGGACAAGGCCCTGATCGTGTCCCCCATGGACGGCATCGTCTCCTATCGCGGGGTGAGCGTGGGCGACATGGTGGGCGAGGCGGGCAGCGCCAAGCTGATGTTCAAGGTGGTCGACAACCGCCTGCTGGACCTGACCGTGACCGTGCCCTCCAAGGACATGCGCCTGGTCAAGGTGGGCCAGCCTCTCAGCTTTACCACCGACGCCTTCCCCGGCCGCTCCTTCACTGGCAAGGTGATGTTCATCAACCCCACGGTCAGCGATTCCGACCGCTCGGTGAAAATTGTGGCCGAGGTGCCCAACGCCGACGAGGTCCTGAAAAGCGGGCTTTTCGTCAAGGGCCGCATCGTGGTGGCCGAGCGCCAGGACGTGCTGCAACTCCCGCGCCTGGCCTTGCAGACCTGGGACGTCAAGGGCGCCCAAGGCGAGGTCTTCGTGGTGGAGGGCGGGGTGGCCCGCCGCCGCCAGGTGAAAACCGGGGCGATCAGCGGCGACCAGGTGGAGATCACCGGCGGGCTCGCACCAGGAGAACTGGTGGTGACCAGGGGAGGCTTCAACCTGAAGGACGGCGACAAGACCAAGCCGGCCAATGGAGCCTAGGCCATGTTATTGAGCAACCTCTCCATCAAGCGTCCGGTATTCGCCACGGTGCTCATGCTGGCCTTGGTCACCCTGGGCCTGTTCTCCTACCGCCGCCTGGCCATCGACATGTATCCCGACGTGGAGATACCCGTCGTCTCCATCGTCACCAAGTTCCCCGGGGCCTCGCCTGAGACAGTGGAGCGCGAGGTATCCAAGCGCATCGAGGAGGCGGTCAACCCCATCAGCGGAGTCAAGCACGTCTACAGCGTTTCCCTGGAAGGCGTCTCCACGGTCACGGTGGAGTTCCACCTGGAGGTCAAGGTCAACGAGGCCTCCCAGGAGGCCCGAGCCAAGATCAACGGCATCCGCGGCGATCTTCCCCAGGGCATCGAGGAGCCCATTATTCAGAAGCTGGACTTCTCGGCCATGCCCATAGTCTCCCTTGCCGTGCGCTCCACCACCCTGAACCCGCGCGACCTGACCACCCTGGTGGAAAAGAAGGTCAAGCGGCGCATCGAGAGCATCCCCGGGGTGGGCAAGGTGGACCTGGTGGGCAAGTCCAAGCGCGAGGTCAACGTCGACTTGGACCCCACGCGCCTGGAAGCCTTGGGCCTGGGGGTGGACCAGGTCATGGCCGGACTCAAGGGTGAAAATGTCAACACCCCTCTGGGCCGAATAAACCGCGACGGCACCGAGTATCCCTTGCGCGTCTCGGGCAAGCCCCAGGTCGTCGAGCACTTCGAGGACATGGTCATCGGCCAGGTGGCCGGCCGGCCGGTCAAGCTCAAGGAGGTGGCGGCCATCACCGACGGCATCGAGGAGCAGCGCTCCCTGGCTTTGGTCAATGGCGAGCCGGCGGTGGGGCTGGACATCCTGAAGCAATCCGGAGCCAACACCGTCGGCGTGGTGGATGCCGTGAAAAAGGCAGTTGGCAAACTACAGCCCGAACTGCCGCCCGGCACCAACATCGCCATGGTGCGCGACGGTTCCATCATGATCCGCGACTCGGTGGAGGACGTTCAGCACACCATGATCGAGGGCGGCCTGCTCACCGTCTTCATCGTCTTTCTTTTCCTGAACTCCTGGCGCAGCACGGTCATCACCGGCCTCACCCTGCCCATTTCGGTAATCAGCTCCTTCATCGCCATGAACTTCATGGGCATGACCCTGAACGTCATGACCCTGATGGCGCTTTCGCTGGCCATCGGGCTCTTGATCGACGATGCCATCGTGGTGCGGGAAAACATCGTCCGCCACCTGGAACACGGCAAGGACCATTTCGAGGCCGCCCGCGAGGGCACCAGCGAGATCGGCCTGGCCGTATTGGCCACCACCCTGTCCATCGTGGCGGTCTTCGTGCCCGTGGCCTTCATGAAGGGCATTGTGGGCCGCTTCTTCTTCCAGTTCGGCATCACCGTGACCTTCGCGGTGCTGGTCAGCCTCTTCGTCTCCTTCACCCTGGACCCCATGCTCTCCTCGCGCTGGTACGACCCGGATATCGAGCGCAAGGGCAAGAGGCACCTGGTGGCCCGCTGGCTGGACCGCTTCAACGACGCCTTCGACCGCGCCGCTGACCGCTACAAGGTGCTCATCGCCTGGGCCCTGGACCACCGCCGCACCGTGATGATCGTGGCCACGGCCGCCTTTTTCCTGGGCCTGGGGGCCTTCGCCGCCCTGCCCAGCACCTTCTTCCAGCGCTTTGACCAGGCCGAGCTGCAGACCAACTTCAAGACTGCGCCCAACGCCTCCCTGGAGGAGACGCGCGGGCGGATCATGGAGATCGTGGACCTGCTCAAGAAGGACAAGGACGTCCTGCACACCTACGCCACCATAGGCGCGGGCGACTCCGGCACCGTGCGCGACGGTATGGTCTACATAAAGCTGAAACCCAAGCAGGAGCGCAAGCGCACCCAGTTCGAGTTCGAGCGCCAGCTGCGCCAGATGCTCTCCGGCATACCGGGCATCCTGCCCGCCTTGGCCGAGGTCGGGCGCATGCACGGCCAGAAGCAGCTGGAGGCCCACGTCACCGGCGACGACCTGGATCTGCTTAAAAACTACGCCGCGCAGATCAAGGGAAAGATGTACTCCATCCCGGGCATAGTGGACATCGAAGTCAGCCTGGAGCACGACATCCCCGAGTTCAGGCTCAAGGTGGACCGCGAGCGGGCCACGGACCTGGGCATCACCAGCGACCAGATCGTGCGCCTGGTGGGGGCCATGGTGGGCGGACAGGCCGTGACCACCTACGAGGACGAGGACGGCGACGCCGTGAACGTGCGCGTGCGCCTGCCCCAGCCCCTGCGCCAAGACCCCGGGCAGGTCGAGCGCCTTAACCTGCAGGTGCGCACCCCCCAAGGCGGCGTCAACCTGGTGCCCCTGGGCGAGGTGGCCTCCTACACCATGAACCCCACCCCCAGCGAGATCCGCCGCCGGGACCTGGTGCGCCAGGTGGTGATCTCGGCCAACCTGGAGGACCTGGCCCTGGGCACGGCCATGAACCACGTATCCCAGACCGCCGGCGCCCTCAACCTGCCGCCCGGCTACCACTTCTCCTTCTTCGGCGAGGCCGAGGACATGGTGGAATCCTTCGGCTACATGGCCGAGGCCCTGGCCTTGGCGGTGATCTTCGTCTATCTGATCCTGGCCGCCCAGTTCGAGTCTTTCGTGGACCCATTGTCCATCATGCTCTCCCTGCCCCTGTCCATCGTGGGCATGGCCGCCACCCTGCTCCTGACAGGCGACGCCATCAGCATCATGAGCCTGATCGGACTGATCATGCTCATGGGGCTGGTGACCAAGAACGCCATCCTACTGGTGGACTACACCAAGGTCCTGCGCGGCCGGGGCATGGAGCGCCGCGAGGCGCTCATCACCGCTGGCCGCACCAGGCTCAGGCCCATCATGATGACCACCCTGGCCATGATCTTCGGCATGCTGCCCCTGGCGCTGGGCCTTGGCTCCGGCGGCGAAATGCGCGCGCCCATGGCCCGGGCGGTCATCGGCGGACTGGTCACCTCCACCATGCTCACCCTTCTGGTGGTGCCGGTGGTCTACACCGTCCTGGAGGACGCCCGCCTCTGGCTGGGGGCGCGTCTGAAGTCGCGCAAGGAGGTGACGGCGTGAGGTCGTTTGCCATCAAACTCGCCGCCGCCCTGGCCTTGGGGGCGGTCCTGGTTCTGACGGCCGCCCCGGCTCCCGCCCAGGACATGGGCGCGGCCCAGGCTACGGACTGGGCCCCTCCCAAAGGACCGGCGGCCGTCGCCACCCTGACCCTGGACCAAGCCCAGGCCCTGGCCCTGGCCCAAAACAAGGATATAAGGGCCGCCAAGGAATACGCCAACAAGGTACAGGGACGCTACGTGGAGGAGCGGGGGGCGGCCCTGCCCCAGCTGACCGTCACCGGCGGGGTCTACCGCGACCGCGACGAAAGCCAGTCGGCCATCATGGGCCCCTTCGCCCCCCTGCAGCGCGAGTACCGCCAGGGCGCCGTGACCTTGAAACAGGTCCTGTTCACCTGGGGCCAGGTCAGCGCCGCCATCCGGGCGGCCGAGGTGGGTCTGCTCACCGCCGAGGATCAGCTCCGGCGCTATCGCCAGGCCGCCCTGCGCGATGTCACCGCCGCCTTCCACGACATCCTGCTGGCCAAGGAACTCAACGCCATAGCGGTGGAGAGTCTGGCCCAGCGAGGGCGCCTGCTGGATCAGGCCCGGCGCAAGTTCGAGGTGGGTCTGGCCACGGACTACGACGTGCTGGCCGCCGAGGTGGCAGTGAAAAACGACCAGCCCGAAGTTATCCGCACCGCAAACCAGATCAGCACCGCCCGCGAGCGTCTGGGCTTCCTCTTGGGCCTGCCCGGCCGCGAGGTGGACGCCCAAGGCCTCCTGGCCTCCAAGATCGGGGCCTACCCCGACTATGACCATACCCTGGCCCGAGCCCTGGTCCACCGGCCGGAGGTTAGCGATATAGAGCATCAGCGCCAGATGGCCGGCGAGTTGGTTACCGTCTACCAGGCCGGCAACAAGCCCCGCCTGGACCTCCAGGCCCAGTACGGCTGGACCGAGTTGGAATCCGGCACCAACCGCGAGGAGGGCATGACCGGCATGTTGGGAGTCTTTCTCACCTTCCCTATCTTCGACGGGCTCAAGACCCAGGGCCGAGTGGCCCAGGCCAGGAGCGACGAGGCCTCCTTACGCATTCAGGAAGCCAAGCTCAAGGACTCCATCCGGGTGGAGGTCTCCGAGGCGGTCAACGCGGTCCAGGTAAGCGCCGAGATCGTGCGCGGCCTCACCGGCACTGTCACTCAGGCCGAACGCCTGCTGTTCATGGCCGAGAAGGGATTCGAATATGGGGTCAAGACCCGCCTGGAGGTCGACGACGCCCAATTAAACCTGAAGCAGGCCAAGGGCGGCCTGGCCAAATCCCAGCGCGATTATCTGGTTTCCCAGACCAACTTGAAATGGGTAGCTGGTCTCTTGGGCGAGGAAGAGGCCCCGCGCTAGGCGGAAAGCCCATTCATAAGGCAGGGGACGGGGGCGGCCAAGGCCAGGCCGCCCTCGAATTTTTTGCCCCACGCCCTCCTGGACCCGGGACAGGGCCCTGTGCCATAATCCTAAGTCTGAAGGCGAGGCCGCGCCGGCCTCCGATCCGCCAGCCCCAAATTCAAGGATGACAGTCATGAGCGTAGGCGTGAACCGGCAGGACATCCTGCTGGAGACAGGCACCAACGAGGTGGAGATCGCCGAGTTCGAGCTGTGCTCGCGCCGGTTCGGGGTGAACGTGGCCAAGGTCCGCGAGTTCATCCCCCACACCAGCATCAACCTGAACAAACTGCCCGGACAGCCTCCCTCGGTGGGCGGGTTGTTTCTGTTGCGCGGCAAGTCCATCCCCCTGGTGGACCTGGAGACCCACCTCAACCTTCCCCGCTGTGAAAGCGCGGGCGAGCGAGTGGTGGTAATCACCGAATTCAACAACCTCACCACCTCCTTCGTGGCCGACGCCATTAACCGTATTCATCGGGTTTCCTGGAACGAGTTCAAGCCGTTGAGCCGCTTCCTCGCCGACACCAGCCCAGTCATCATCGGCTCCATCAACCTGGATGGGCACGAGGTGCTCATCCTGGACCTGGAGCACATCATCGGCGAGATATTCCCGGAGACGGTGATCAACTACAACGAGGAGACCATCGAGGAAAAAACCAAGGCGCGCAATCGCGCCGATACCAAGATATATTTCGCCGAGGACTCCCCGGTCATCCGTCACCAGGTCAGCAAGATTCTGCGCAGGATTGGCTTCGGCGAGGTGGTGGTCTTTGACAATGGCCTGGCCGCCTTCGAGGCCCTGGGCCAAATCAAGGAGCGGGCGGAAAAGGAGGGCAAGCCCCTGGGGGACTACGTTAACGTCCTGCTCTCCGACATCGAAATGCCCCAGATGGACGGCCTGACCCTCTGCCGCAGGGTTAAGTCCGAATTGAAGCTCAACCTGCCGGTTATCATGTTCTCATCGCTGATTAACGAGCAGATGGCGCGGAAGTGCCGGCAGGTGGGGGCCGACGCCTTCACCAGCAAGCCGGAAACCGAAAAGTTGATCGAGCTTATCGACGAGTTATCCTAACGCCCGGACCGCTCCGTCGGCGTTGATGCCGGGGCTCCGGCGACGGCGGCAACCGCCGCCGAGGCCGGAGCCCGAAGAAATCCCCACCAAAGGCCGGACGGAACGCGCCTAGTTGCCGCCGCCGTAGGTGACCTTGGGGCTGGTGCCCGGGCCGCCCTGGGGCACGCTCTTCTGCTGGGTGGCTTGGCCTCCCTGCTGGCCGGTGCTGCCACCACTGCCATAGGTAACCTTGGGGCTGGTGCCGAAGCCGCCCTGGGGCATGCCCATGCCTTGTTGCCCCATGATGCCTTGCTGACTCATCTTGCTGCCTTGCTGGCCCTTGTTGCGGCTCTGGCTCATCTTGCCGCCCTGCTGGCCCTTGTTGCGGCTTTGGCTCATAAATTCGCCCTGCTGGCCCTTGTTCCGCTGCTGGCTGGTCTGGCTCCCGTAGTTTTTCTTCTTCTTGGAGCCCTGCGGCTCGGCCAGGGCCGGACCGGCCGCCAAAGCCACGCACGCCATCGCCAACAACGTCACGACCAATGCCTTCGCGCGCATCGCAAACCTCCTATGTTTCATTCCGAGACCCTGTTTGGGACTTGTTCCCGACGGGGCGGCCAGGCAACCCCTCTTCCTTGACCTTCGCGCCCAATACCTGCATAACCTTGCCTTGAATGGTATCGGCGGTGAAGGGCTTGACGATATAGCTGGAAGCCCCCTGTTTGACGGCCTCTAGCACGTTCTCCTTGTTGCCATCGGCGGTCAGCATGACAAAGGGTGTCTGCTTCTGCCAATCTCCGGTGCGCAAGCGGACCAGCAGCTGCAAGCCGTTCATCTGGGGCATGTTCAAGTCGGAAATGACCAGATCGAACATCTCCCGCTCCAGCCAGCGCAGGGCCTCCAGGCCGTTGGTGGCCTCGATGGTTTCGAAAATGCCCATCTCACGCAGGGCGGACCTCACCAGGGAGCGCACGACCTGGGAGTCATCTACCACCAATACCCGCAACTCGGCTAAGGGTTTCTTGGCCACCGGGCTCCATTTCCGTGGAATAACTCCGTCACGGCGGACAAGGTTAATGGGCCACCAACCCTGGGCCGCAGCATCTTTGCCCTTGATGTAATCAGGTTAAGGCAATTGCGCGGGTCTGGCAAGCCGCACGGTGGGCTGTCAGCGCCCCAGGGTTATGAACTGGCTGGCGGGCCCGCGCTGCACCAGGACGGTCACTCCGGACAGCATGCGGTTTTTGGCGACCTGTTTGAGGAAGGAAGGCATGTCCGGGGTGGCCCCCTCACCTACCTGGCGCACCAAGTCCCCTGGACGCATGCCCACCCTGGCCGCCGGAGATTCTGGACGGACGCGGGTGACCATGACCGCGCCGCCCAGGCGGGTCCGGTGCATGCGCGCGGCCTCGGCGGTCATCTCCGACGCCTCGAAACCCAGCCTCCGCCATGCCAATTCCCCGGCCCGCTCCACGGGAAAGGCCCGGGCCTTGAGCGTGGGTTGGCTCTGGCGGCCGGCGGCCCAGACGCGCAGGCGCACCTCCTGGCCCACTCCCACCGCGGCCAGGGCCGCGGCGTATTCGCTGACATCGGCTACAGGGCGTTCGTTCAGAGCCAGGATGACGTCCCCGCGCTTGATCCCCGCCTCGGCCGCGGGGCTGGACTCCATGACCTCCACCACCAGGGCTCCCCGTGGTTCGGCCAGGCCGAAGTGGGCGGCCAGGCGCGGGTTCAGGTCCTGCAATTCCAGGCCCAGCCAAGCCGGCACCACCTCGCCGTAGCGCACCAGGTCCTCCACCACCCGGCGCACCCGGTTGACCGGAATGGCGAAGCCGATGCCTTGGGCTTGCTGGAAGATGGCGGTGTTGATACCCACGACCTCGCCGTCGACGTTTACCAGAGGCCCGCCAGAGTTGCCGGGATTGATGCTGGCGTCGGTCTGGATCAGATCCTCCATCCATTCTTCCTTGGCGGCGCGGACCCGGCGTGAAAGGGCGCTGACCACCCCCACGGTGACGGTGTGCTTGAGCCCGAAGGGGTTGCCGATGGCGATGACGGTCTCGCCGATCATGATTTGCTCGCTGTCGCCCAGCTTGACTTGGGGCAGAGGCGCCTGGCGGGGGTCTCCGAGGGGTTTTATGCGCAAGACCGCCAAGTCGCTCAAGGGGTCGGCCCCCACCACCTGGGCGGGGAAGGTGCGCTGATCGGCCAACTGGACGTTGATCTCGCTAGCGGCGCTGACCACGTGGCTGTTGGTCACGATCAGCCCCCGGCCGCCGTCGATGATGAAGCCCGAACCCAGGCTGGTCTGCTCGCGCTCCATGGGCTGGAAGAATTCCTCGAAGAACCGGTCCAGGGCCTCATCGCCGCTTTGGAAGAGACGGGAGCGGACCCGGCTCTTGGTGGAGACGTTGACCACCGCCGGCCCCACGGTCTGTACGGCCTTCACCACCGGGGTGGTGCGGCCGGCCCGGTCGGCCTGGGCCGGGGGCGCGCCCGCCAGCCCCAGCGTCAGCGCGGCCAGCAGCAGACCCAGCGTCCGCCAGAGGCGCGCGCGTAGCGGCCTGGTCGCCGCCGTCATCAGGACCAGTCTATGCGGCCGCCGCCCCGAGGGGCGGAACCGGCCGGCGGCGGTGGTGGAGGCGGGGCATAGCCGGGCCCGACCGGGGCGGGGGCGGGCCCGCGCCAGGGGCCGGCTCCGGTCTGGGCGGCCAGCTCCTTGAGGCGGGCGATGCGCTCGGGTATGGGCGGGTGGGTGGAAAAGAGGCCGGCCAGGCTTTGGCCGCTCAGGGGGTTTACGATGAACATGTGGGCGGTCTGGGGCCGAGCGTCGGCCATGGGTTGGGCCTGGTTGGCCTGCTCCAATTTGGCCAGAGCACCGGCCAGGGCCTCGGGGTCGGAACTCATGAGGCCGCCCTCGTGATCGGCCAAGAATTCGCGCGAGCGGCTGACCGCCATCTGGATGAGCATGGCCGCCAGGGGGGCCAGGATGGACATGATCACCAGGCCCACCACCCCCAGCGCGCCGCCTCCACTGTCTTCATCGTCTCCGCGCAGTCCGCCGAAGATGGCCCCGAAGCGGGCCATGTCGGCCAGGACCATCACCGCCCCGGCCAGGGTGGCGGCCACGGAGCTTATAAGGATGTCGCGGTCCTTGACGTGGGATAGTTCATGGGCCAGCACTCCCCGAAGTTCGCGGGGGGAGAGAATGCGCATGATGCCGCCGGTGACCGCCACCACGGCATGCTCTGGATCGCGGCCGGTGGCGAAGGCGTTGGGGGTGTCGTCATCGATGACGAAGATCCGGGGCATGGGCAGGCCGGCCCGCTGGGTCAGCTCGGAGACGATCTGGTATACGCCGCCCGCGCTGGCCTGGTCCAAGGGCCGGGCCCGGTACATGGCAAGGACTATCTTGTCGCTGTACCAATAGGAGAAGAAGTTCATTGCCGCGGCCAGAACCAGGGCGATGAGCATGCCCGCGCGCCCTCCGATCAGGCGACCGATGAGCACGATTAGGGCCGTGAGCAAACCGAGCAGGATCACGGTCTTGATTTTGTTCATGGAAGTGTTCCTCGTTCAGTAAGGCATGCCCGTGGGATAAAGGGTAAGCAGGGGCGGCGAAAATGTCAACGGGGCGACTGGACCGCGGAGGCGGCGCAGGGTTCAGGGAACCAGGCTGGCCTGGCCTGCCCGAGGCCGCGGCACCGGCTCAGAAGGCGTTTGCGGGGGGACGGCCTTTTTGGCACAAGCGGGGCTGGAACAAGGGGGGGGCGGCGGGACGCCGCGCACGCCTCCTTGGCTCTTATCCTTCACCGACATCCGCCAGGAGAGAGGGGAGCCATTCTGCACTGGATACAATAAAGATCATCCCTGGGCACGGTCCGTTATCGACCCAAGGGGATGTGCCGGACAAGAAGAAATACCTTCTTGCGGCAGCTCATCGTGCCCTTACCCGGCGGGAAATCATCTCTCCTACCCTGCCCGCCCGGTTTGACTCCCCGCCCGAAGCGGGGTAGACTCGCCAGCCATGCGGCTTCTACTCACCAACGACGACGGCGTCTACGCCCCGGGCCTGGCGGCCCTGCACGCGGCGCTCTGCCAGAACCACGAGGTCCTGGTGGTGGCCCCGGAGACCGAGCAGTCGGCGGTGGGCCACGCCATCACCCTGGCCGACCCTATCCGGGTGCGCCGTCTGGGCCCGCGCACCGGCTTCAACGGCTGGGCCATCACCGGCACCCCGGCCGACTGCGTGAAGTTGGCGGTCTGCGAGCTGCTGGAGGAGCCGCCGGAGATGGTGGTCAGCGGCATCAACCTGGGGGCCAACGTGGGCGTCAACGTGCTCTACTCGGGCACGGTATCGGCGGCCAGCGAGGGCTCCATCCTGGGCCTGCCCTCGGTGGCGCTCTCCCTGGCCTTCACCCCGGCAACCCTCGACAACCCCGACTTCTCCTTCGCCGCCGGTTTCGCGACCTATCTGGTTGAGCAATACCCCAGCCTGGGCTTGCCCCCCGAGGTTTCGCTCAACGTCAACTTCCCCCCCCTGCCCGGCGAGAAGGTCAAGGGCGTGCGTTTCACCCGTCAGTCCAACGCCCGCCTCAAGGAACGTTTCCACCGCCGCACTGATCCCCGTGGCCACCTCTACTTCTGGCAGGGCGGCGAGATGATGGGCCGCGACGGCGACGCCGCCACCACCGATTTTCCCGCTCTACTGGCCGGCTATGTCACCGTGACCCCCGTACGCCATGACCTGACCCACGAAGATGCCCTGGACCGCCTGGGCCAGGCCGCCCTGCACCTGCCTCCCCGCCTTTGAACCTGGGTCCGCACAAACCGGCCGCTGTGCGGTATTGGGGAGTTTTGCCCCATGACATGGGGCAAGTAGCCGCTTTTTGTGCCATTATGTGTGGATGTGAAGCAACACGCTTTTGCACAATCTCTGAACCTATGGCAAATTTAGGTGTGCTTGGCGCAGGTTACACCGCACAAGCCATGAACGAACTTAACATGGTATGGATATTGCTCTATTCCAGGGTGACGGCAGGTTCCAGCCCGAAACCGTCCAACCCCAGGGAGAGAGTTCATGCCAGCCTACGAGTACACCTGCACCAGCTGCGAGACCAGGGAAGTCCGGATCACGGGCATCGACGACCACGCGGTTATCTGCGACAACTGTGGACAGGTAATGATACGCCAAATGGATCTGGACTCCATTCTGGCCTCGTACGCTCCCCTTTCCACCCCCAAGGAAATGGAGAGCAAAACCTAGCCCTCGCGCCGCCAGCTAGCCTCCGCCCGGCGGCCACCGGCGCGGAGGCCGGCTAGTCATGGGCCCTTCCCGTGGTCAATCCCCCGAATTCCGGCCGCTGGACGGCCTGCAATCGGCTTTGGCGCAAGCGCCAAAGATCGGGCTTAGCAATAAATTAAACAATATCTACCAGGCGTTGCCCAATACGGGTTGCCTCCGTCAAGGGCATTGCTGCGCCCTTTTGCCGCCCTTGCTGCCTGCGGAAATGCTGGCCTGGCTTGTGCGTCTGGCAGACCGGCCTGGACCGGAAAGAGGCGGGGAGGCCGCCCGCCTGGTGGAGCATTTCCTGCTAAACGCCGCCCTGCGCCGGCCCTGCCCCTGGGCCCTGCCCAGGGCCTGCGCGGTTTATGACCGCCGCTTCCTGGCCTGCCGCAGCTATGGCCTTTGGTCCGCCGGGGCCTATGAGGCCCGCCGCCAGGCCGCCCTGGCGGCCCAGGAGCGTGCGGCCGCGGCCTGGCGCGAGTTGGGCGTGGAACTGCCGCCGGAGGTCCTGGCCCCTGGTCCGGAGTATTGCGACCAAGTGCGCTTGGACCCCAACGGGGAAAATCGCCCCATCGCCGACGCCGACCTGG
>JAJZPI010000240.1 GCA_021811275.1 Deltaproteobacteria bacterium | reverse complement strand
GACTGTTCGTCCCTGGTCAAGGACCTCTACACCCCCTTCGGCCTCTGGCTGCCGCGCAACTCAGCCGACCAGGCCCAACATGGCGGCGGGATGGTGGAGCTCTCCGGCTTTGGCAAGGCCACGGTCCTGGACGGCCAGGCTGTGCCTTTCCTCTCCCTGATCTGGATGCCCGGTCATATCATGATCTACCTGGGGCAGTATTCCGGCCAGGAGGCGATAATGCACAGCCTGTGGGGCGGCGGCAAGCCAGGCGAAAAATTAGACCCGGTGGGGCGGGTGGTCATCACCCCCCTGGAAGGCGAGGGCGGCGGGTTGCTCCAGCGGGCCCAGGGTTTCGTGAACCTCGTCAACCGGGACCAACTGCAACGCTGATACCAAGTTGCCTTCAAAGCCATCCATGGCTTTGCCTGCTTGTCGGTCGGGCCAAAGCGTGGTTCGACCCCACAAGGCAAGCTTTGTGGGGACCCCGGTTTTGCCCGACCTCCCGGATGGTTGCGCATCCGGCGGGCCATCCCCGAGGTTCCCACCCAACTTGTTAGCCGGGGTGAGC
This sequence comes from Deltaproteobacteria bacterium, assembly GCA_021811275.1. Classification (GTDB taxonomy): domain Bacteria; phylum Desulfobacterota; class Desulfarculia; order Desulfarculales; family Desulfarculaceae; genus JACRDC01. The sequence goes on along the minus strand of JAJZPI010000240.1, from coordinate 2,550 downwards.
TTGGCCCGTATGCCAATAAGCGTTCAAAGTTATCCTTTGAACGCTTATTGGTATGGGTAAGGGCCGCGCCGGATACCAGAGGCCGAGCGCCACACCAAACGCGCGCTCAAGCGAGCAGCTTGAAGGCGCGTGGATCTTTTGGGGCCTTTGGCCCTGTGGGGCGCGGTCCGGTCACCCGCCCGCTATCTGAGCGGCGCGGTCTGGGGCAAAACAGGCGCCGGCGGGTTGGGCGGCATGATAGAAGGAGCGGGGCCGGCGGGCTTACTCGGCGTCTGGCCGGCCTGAGGGCCGGTGCACTTGGTGCGGCTGAAAAGCAGAATGCTGATGCGGCGGTTCTTGGGGTCGTAGGGGTTGTCCTTGACCAGGGGCTCGGTGGCGGCGTAGCCGGCCACGCGCATGATGCAGTCGGGGTTCAGCCCGTCGGACTCCATCTCCTTGCGCGCGGCTGAGGCCCGGTCGGTGGAAAGCTCCCAGTTGGTGTAGCGGCTGGAGGAGTAGCTCAGGGCATCGGTGTGGCCCTCGATGGCCACCCGGTTGCCCAGGTTGCGCACGTTTTCGGTCACCACCTGGAGGATCTTCTTGGCGTCGGGAGTGAGTTGGGCGCTGCCCACGGCGAACATGGAACTGCCCTGCTTGTCCACTAGCTGGATGCGCACCCCGCCCTCGAAGGAATCGACGAGTATCTGGTCCTTGACATCGGCCAGCTTGGCCTCGATCTCCTTCTTGAGCTTTTCCTTGATGTCCTGCTCGCTGGGGCCGGAGGGTTTCTCCTCCTGGCCGGGCAGGCCGCTGTAGGTGGTCTTGGGCTCCTCGTCGACGATGCGCATGGTCACGCCCGGGGTCTGCCCCTCGGTGCGCTCCATCCAAGAGCCTCCTTTTTCGAAGATGCTGAAGTCCCGGAAATAGCCGGCCAGCTGGGCCTTTTTCTGCGCGGGCACCATGGCCAGCAGCCACATGAGCAGGAAGAAGGCCATCATGGCGGTCACGAAGTCGGCGTAGGCCACCTTCCAACTGCCGCCGTGGGCCGCCGGCTCAGGGCATTTCTTCTTCTTGGCCACTAGCCTTCTTTCTTGCCCCGCATGGCCTCCTCCAACTCCTCGAAGGTCGGGCGCTCATTGGGAGGGATGGCCCGGCGGGCGAACTCCAGGGCCACCGCCGGCGAACCGCCGGCCACGGTGGAAAGCAGGGCCGTCTTGATAACGTTGAGCACGCTGTGGTGCTCTTTGGCCCGGGACTCCATGTTGGCGGCCAGGGGGCCCACGAAGCCGTAGCACATCAGCACGCCCATGAAGGTTCCCACCAGGGCCGCGCCGATGGAGTGCCCCAGCACCTCGGGCGGTTCGCTGATCTTGCCCATGGTGAGCACCACGCCCATGACCGCGGCCACGATACCAAGGCCAGGCAAGGAGTCGGCGGTCCGGTTGACGGCGTGGGCCGGCTCGAGGCTTTCGTGATGCATGGCCTCCAGGTCGGTGTCCATCAGGCTTTCCAGGGCGTCGGGCTCCATGCCGGTGGAGATGTACACCTTGAAGTTGTCGCAGAGGAAGCCCAGCACGGTCTTGTCGTGCATCACCCCGGGGTAGTTGCTGAAGATGGGGCTTTCCTCGGGGCGGTTGACGTGGCTTTCCACCGAGATCAGGCCTTCGCGCCGGGCCTTGCGAAAAAGCTCGTTGAGCAGGAGCAGCAGCTCCATGTAGTGTTCTTTGCCGTGTTCCTTGGCCGTAAAGATGGCCAATAGCGACTTGATGGACATGGCCAGCAGCTTCTTGGGCGCGGCGATGATGAAGGCCCCGCCCGCCGCGCCGAAGATGATGACCACCTCGGCCGGCTGGAAGAGCACGCTTAAGTTGCCCTTCTCCATCAGATAGCCGCCGATGACAGCGCCAAGAACTACAATGATGCCGATGATAGCGAACATTTGATCATCCCAAGGCTCGCGTGACGCCCGCCGGATGGCGGGAATGGCTACACCTCCTTGGCGCTTCGGGGCGGACCGGGGGCAGTGCAGGCCGCCGGTCGAGGCATTCCATGCCCGGCTCCCATGATGCATTATTCTAGCCCGCTTGGCAAGCGGGCTGGGAGAGGGCTGGCAGAGGGGTCGCCCGGGGTGCCCGACCGGCGCCGGAGAGCTGGCCGGAGCCAATTTGTGCAATCATAGCAGGATGTTTGCGTTGACACTTCCGGATGGCTTATTATATACAACGAAAGGGGTGGCTGGTTTGTCCTGGGGCTGGCCGGAACAGCCGATTGTTCCGCTTGCGCCGATGCCCATCTGCATCGCCGCGCTTGGTCGCAGGATCGCGCCGCTCCCCTTTTCGCATCCATCATGCCTCGCCCCTTGGGGGCTTTCGCTAACCAGAGTCTTGGGAGAGCGCAATTTATGAAAAAGTCGCGATTGGTGTTTGGGGCGTTGGCCCTGAGTCTGCTCCTCTGCAATTCGGGGGCGGCGTTGGCGTCGGAGGTGATCAAGGTTGGGGTGGTGCTTCCATTGACGGGCACGGAGGCGAAATTCGGGGAGATCGAGCGGAACTCATTTTTGATGGCTTTGGA
>JAJZPI010000086.1 GCA_021811275.1 Deltaproteobacteria bacterium | reverse complement strand
CCTGCGGTTTGCTGCGCGCCGAGGGCTGCGCGGTGCATGCGGACCGGCCCCTGGCCTGCCGGCTCTATCCTCTGGGCCGGGAGTTGGACGAGACGGGGAGGGAGTCGTTCGTTCCGCTCACGCCCCATCCCCTCTGCGCCGGCCAAGTTGAACCGCCGGTGACCCCGCAGGTTGGCCCGGCGGCCGAGGCCACCATCGCGCACTTCCTGGAAGGGCAGGGAGCCGGCCCCTTCCTGCTGGCCTTCGATCTCTACCAGGAGGCCGCGCTAAGGTTTCTGGCCTTGCCCGCGCCGGCGCGGGCAAGCGCGGTCCGGCGCTTGGAGTGGTTCAATCAGGACCTGGCCCTGGCTAATGGCGGGCTCGACGTTCTCCCCCTGGAACCCTGGCGCAAGCTTGAGATGCATCTGGACTGTTTGGCTCTGATCATGGGACAAGCTGAATCCGAAGCCCCGCCGCCGGCCTGAGCCAGGCGCAAGCGGCCCTTGACACCAGGGCTCGCCCCGGGTTTATTTGCTGCCATGAGCCAAGAGAAGCTCCTTGATATCCGCGACGCCTTGAACCAGGGCGAACAGGCTCGGCTTTCGCCCCTGGCCTGTCACAGCAGCGAGGCCGTGCGTCGGCGTCCCGACCCCCTGGCCGAGCGCGGCCACCGTCAGAACTACGCCCTGGACGCAGACCGGGTCCTGCACTCCCTGGCTTACACCCGCTACATCGATAAGACCCAGGTGTTCTCCCTGGTGGACAACGACCACATCACCCACCGTGTGCTGCACGTGCAGCTGGTGAGCAAGATCGGACGCACGGTGGGACGTTTCCTGGGGCTGAACGAGGACCTCATCGAGGCCACGGCCATGGCCCACGACATCGGACATCCGCCCTTCGGCCACGACGGCGAACGTTTTTTGGACGAGAAGTGCCAGCAGCACGGCCTGGGCTCCTTTCAGCACAACCTTCAGGGCGTGCACTTCCTGGAGCGGGTGGAAAAGGGCGGCCGCGGGCTAAACCTGAGCCTACAGGTACTGGACGGCGTTCTCTGCCACGATGGCGAGGCGCCGGCCCAGGGGCTTAGGCCCCAACGGGACAAGACCTTCGCCGAATTGGACCGCGACATGGCCGCCAAGTCCCATAATCCCGGGCTGCAGCTGGCGCCCATGACCCTGGAGGGTTGCGTGGTACGCCTCACCGACTCGGTGGCCTACCTGGGCCGCGACTTCGAGGACGCCATCCGCCTGGGCCTGGTGGCGCGCGGCGACCTGCCCGAGCGGGTGCGCGAGGTGCTGGGCGAAAGCAACGGCAACATCGTCTACCACCTGGTGGAGGACCTGATCGCCAATTCGCGGGGCAGAGACTTGGTGGGCTTCTCCCCTGAGGTGGCCCAGGCCCACGCCGAGTTGAAGAAATTCAACTACCAACGCATCTATCTGCATCCGAGCATCAAGACCGAGCACACCAAAATCAGAGCCATGTTCCACCGCCTCTTCGAACACTACCTGGACGACCTCCGGCATGAACGGCGGGACAGCCCCCTGGCCTCCGGCTTCCTGGCGGGCATGGACGAGGCCTACCGCCATTCCCAGCCCCCCGCAGCCATCGTGCGGGATTTCATGGCCGGCATGACCGACGAGTACTTTTTGCGTTGCTTTCGCGACTTGGCCTGGCCCAGCCGCCTGCCGCCACATCTCGGGCCCTGCGCCCCCATTGACCGTTCATGAAAAATGCCTTGCCTTTGAAGGCACGTTCACTGTTTAGTATGAGACGGTGAGTTGCTTTGCGCAGGCGACCGCGCGGTTCGGCGCAGCCTGGTCAAGACCTGACGCCGCCCCCAGCCTGGACCACGGGGGGCTGTAATCCTCGGCCCCTGAAAAGGGCGGGCCGCCAGGTCCGGAACATGAGCAGCCTTAATATCCGATCTTTAAGCAGGGAATTACATCGCCGGCTATGCCGAGCCCCGGCCACGACCGTCCCCTACGAATGCGTGCGGAAGGCCAGTCATCACAAACTGAACAAGGGGTAAATATTTACAGGGCCCTACGATCTTGCCGGACATTGAACCATGTTTCACAATTCTATTGATTTTGACTATTTGGCTGTCTTTTCGGCTTGACAGGGGCCCCCCGGGTTAGCTACAAAAAAGTTACATCACTCTGGTTAAGTATGAAGGCCCTCACCTAAAAGAAAAGGTCCAATAGTTCGCAGTGGAACTTACCAACTTTCGCTCAAGCAAGTTCTTCGCCACGACCGCGGCGGTATTCCGTTGAACCGCCGGCCGGGGAGGATTCATGGCCGCCGAAGTTAAACCGGGCTCAATGAGTAAGACAGCCCCGCCCGTCAACAGCACCCCATTTTTGCGCGTGGACGACATCTACCTTCGCTTCGGGGGGCTCAACGCCTTGAGCGGGGTCAGCTTCGATGTTCAGCAAGGCCACATCCAAGCCATCATCGGGCCCAACGGGGCGGGCAAGACCTGCATCTTGAACTGCATCTGCCGCTTCTACCAGCCCTACCGGGGAACCATCTATTTCCAGGGCGTGGACCTCTCCAAAGTCGCCACCCACCGGGTGGCCGCCTTGGGCATCGCCCGCAGCTTTCAAAACATCGAGCTCTTCAAGGGCATGACCGTGATGGACAATATCAAGCTGGGCCATCACGTGCACATGCACAGCGGGTTCCTCTCCGGCGGCATATATCTGGGTAGGGCCAAAAGCGAGGAAATGCGGGTGCGCAAGGAGATCGAGGAGCGCATCATAGACCTTTTAGAGATCGAGGCCATCCGCAAAAAGGTGGTGGGCACCCTGCCTTACGGCCTACAAAAGCGGGTGGAACTGGCCCGGGCCCTGGCCATGAAGCCAAAGCTGCTGCTTCTTGACGAGCCCATGGCCGGCATGAACCTGGAGGAGACAGAGGACATGGCCCGCTTCATCCTGGACGTCAACCAGGAATGGGGCGTGACCGTGGTTCTGATCGAGCACGACATGGGCGTGGTCATGGACATCAGCGACAACGTGGTGGTGTTGGACTTCGGCACCAAGATCGCCCAGGACACCCCCCTAGAGGTGAGCAAGAACAATCACGTCATCGAGGCCTACCTGGGCTCCGATGCCGCGGCCCATTCCAAGCTCGGCCTGTAAACACCTAACCCACTCGTGAGAGGGCGCCGTGCCTCTGACCTACGTTAAAGCCAAAGAGCCGGGGGTGGACATCGCCGGCGCCACCTTGCCGGCCCTACTCAAGAACAACGCCGAGAAATATGGCGACCAGAAGGTGGCCCTGCGCGAAAAGGAGTACGGCATCTGGCAGGACGTGACTTGGCGGCAATACTACGAGCACGTCAAGTACTTGGCCCTGGGGCTGGCCTCTTTGGGCTTCGCCGACGACGACTCCCTGGCCATCATCGGCGACAACCGTCCTGAGTGGGTCTACGCCGAGCTTGCCGGCCAGTCCCTCAAGGGAAGGCCCCTGGGTATCTATCAGGATTCGATTCTCACCGAGGTGGCTTACGTCATTGACCACAGCGGGGCGGCCTTTGTGGTGGCCGAGGACCAGGAGCAGGCCGACAAGGTCCTGGACATGAAGGACAAGCTGCCCCTGGTCAAGAAAATCATCTACACCGATCCCAAGGGCATGCGCGACTACGACGACCCCCTGTTGATTTACCTGCCCGAGGTGGAGAAACTGGGCCGCGAATTCGAAAAGACCAACCCTAATTATTTCGAGAACTCGGTGGCCCGGCTCACGCCCGAGGACCTGGCCCTGGTGGCCTACACCTCCGGCACCACCGGTTTCCCCAAGGGTTCGCTCCTGACCCACACCAACATGCTCAAGATGGCGCTCAACCTGAACCAGGTGGACCCCAAGCTCCCCGGCGACGAGTTCGTCTCCTTCCTGCCCCTGCCCTGGATCGGTGAGCAGATGATGAGCGTGGCCACCGCCCTGGCCATCGGCTTCACGGTAAACTTCCCGGAGTCGCCGGAAACGGCCATGGCCGACCTTTACGACATCGGGCCCAACGTGGTCTTCAGCCCGCCTCGGGTTTGGGAACAGCTGTCGCGCTCGGTGATGGTCAGGCACCTGGACGCCTCCTGGCTCAAGCGCTTTATCTACCGCCTGTGCATGCCCATCGGCTACCAGATGGCCGACTTCCACTTCGAAAAGAAGACGCCCCCCCTGGGTTGGAAGATCATGTACGGGCTCAGCTACATGATGCTCTTCCGCGCCCTTAAGGACCGCCTGGGCTTCGCCAAGATCCGCAGCGCCTCCACCGGCGGCGCCGCCCTGGGCCCCGACGTGTTCCGCTTCTTCCATGCCTGCGGCGTGAACCTGAAACAGATCTACGGGCAGACCGAGATCAGCGGCATCTCCTGCATCCACCGCGCCGACAACGTGGACTTCACCAGCGTGGGGCAGCCCATCCCCGAGACCGAGGTGAAGATTGACAAGCCGGACAGCGAGGGCGTGGGCGAGATCATCTCCCGCTCTCCGGCGCTGTTCAGGGGCTATCTCAAGAACGACGAGGCCACCAAGGAAACCATCGTCGACGGCTGGCTCTTCAGCGGAGACGCCGGCTACCTGAGCGAGGGCGGCCAGCTGGTGGTCATCGACCGCGTAAAGGATTTGATGAAGCTGACCAGCGGGGCACGCTTCTCGCCCATGTTCATCGAGAACAAGCTCAAGTTTTGCCCTTACATCGTAGAGTGCATCGTGCTGGGCCACGAGCGCGACTATGTCACCGCCATGATCTGCATCGACTACAAGCACACCGGCAAGTGGGCAGAGGAGCATCGCATCGGCTACACCACCTACACCGACTTGGCCAGCAAGCCCGAAGTCTATGACCTGATCGAACGCGAGGTGGTGCGCGTGAACCGGGTGCTGCCGGAGAAGGCGCGCATTAAGAAGTTCCTTCTCCTCTACAAGGAATTCGACCCCGACGACGAGGAGCTGACCCGCACTCGCAAGCTCAGGCGCAAGTTCATCGGTCAGCGCTACATCAAGGAGATCGAGGCCCTCTACACCGACGCCGGCCAAGTGCATGTGGAAAGCCAGATCCGTTACCAGGACGGCAAGACCACCACGATCAAAACCGATCTGCGCATTTGCATGATGAAGCCCATCGACCAGTACGCTCTGGAGGATGAACGCAAGTGGTGGCAGTTCTGGAAGCCTGTCCACTAAAGGGCTAGGGAGAAGAAGCATGCAGGAATTCTTGCAACTGGTGGTGACGGGCCTGGTGATAGGCTCCGTCTACGCCCTGGTGGCCATGGGCTTCGCCTTGATCTACAAGTCCACCAGCATCATCAACTTCGCCCAGGGCGAGTTCGTGCTGGTGGGGGCCTATGTCTGCCTGTGGTTCTACTCCGGGCTGGGCCTGCCCATCGTGCTGGCCTTCTTGATGACCATGGTCTTCAGCGTGTTCATGGGCGTGGTGCTGGAGAGGCTCATCTTGCGGCCCATGATCGGCGAGCCCATCATCGCCGTGATCATGATCACCATCGCCCTGGCCACGGTCTTGAAAAGCGCCATCACCATTGTCTGGGGCACCCAGATCATGGTCTTCGATCCACCCATTTTCAGCCAGGAGGCGATCCACTTAGGCTCGGTGCGCGTCTCGGAGGTCTACCTCTGGACTCTGGGCTTCGCCTTCCTTTTCCTGGGCATCTTCGCCGCCTTCTTCAAGTTCACCCGCGTGGGCATCAGCATGCGGGCGGTGGCCGACAATCAACAGGTGGCGCAAAGCATGGGCATCAGCGTGAAAAAGGTTTTCGCCATCAGCTGGTCCATCGGCGCCCTGGTCTCGGCGGTGGGCGGCATTCTGGTGGGCAACATCAACGGCATCAACAGCGCCCTGGCCGGCTTCGGGCTCAAGGTCTTTCCGGCGGTGATCCTGGGCGGGTTGGAGTCCATCGGCGGAGCCATCATCGGCGGCCTTACCATAGGCGTCCTGGAGAACATCATGGGTTCCTACCTGGATGTCTACCTGGGCGGCGGCGTCAAGGAGATCGCGCCCTTCATCGTGCTGATCATAATCCTCATGGTCAAGCCTTACGGGCTCTTCGGCATCCACGAGATCGAGCGGGTGTAAGGGAGAACTGCAAATGCCTTGCGGCCTGTTCTTTTCAAAATACGAGAAAGACGACGCCATCTTCAAGACGGTGTGGCTGAAGTGCTGGATGACCGTCCTGGTCGTCTTACTGCTCACCTTCCCGCTTTTCTCGCAGAAATTCAGCGAGATGTTGGGGCTCAACGTCACCAACCTCTTGAACCTGATCTTCGTTTACATCATCGGAGCGCACGGTCTCAATCTGCTTACCGGCTACACCGGCCAGATTTCCCTGGGCCACGGCGCCTTCATGGGCGTCGGCGCCTACACCACCGGCATCCTGGCCAACGCCGGCTGGCCCTTTTGGCTGGCGCTTCCGGCCGGCGGGGTTATGACCGCGGCCGTAGGCATGCTCTTCGGCATCCCTAGTTTGCGCCTGCGCGGCCTCTACCTGGCCATCGCCACCATGGCCGCCCAGTTCATTCTGGACTACGCCATGCGCAACTGGACCAGTCTTACAGGCGGTTCCAGCGGCCTGATCGTGCCTTCGGCCAGCCTGTTCGGCTTCACCTTCGACAGCGATCAGAGCTTCTATTACCTGGCCCTGGCCTTCGCCATCATGGCAACCATGTATCTCAAAAATCTCGCCCGCACCCGCACCGGCAGGGCTTTCGTGGCCGTGCGCGACCGCTACCTCTCCGCCGAGGTCATTGGCGTCAACCTCTTCAAATATCGTCTGATGAGCTTCGGCATCAGCTCCTTCATGGTGGGCATCGCCGGCGGACTCTGGGCCTATTACATCACCATCATCAGCGACGAGCACTTCACCATGTGGCTGTCGGTGCAGTACCTGGCCATGATCATCGTGGGCGGGCTGGGCCATGTCCTGGGCGGCATCTTCGGCGCGGTGTTCTTCGTGGTGCTTCCAGAGCTGCTGCGCCTGCCCGCCGAGGCCGCCACCGCGGTCTACCCCAACATCTTCGGGATCTTCGCCTCGCTGCGTGAGATGGTCTTCGGCCTGATCGTCATCATGTTCCTCATCTTCGAACCCGATGGTCTGGCCGCGCGCTGGCATACTGTCAGGAACTACTGGAAACTTTGGCCATTTTCCTATTGAAAACCATTTAAGAGAGCCTCGCTGCGGGGGCTTCGGGAAGTTGGCGAAGGGAGGTGAGGGGCCCGGCCCAAAAGGGGGAAACGGTTCAAGCGAGCTCGGGGCCGGAGAGCCTCCAGCCGAATCCAACAAAAGGGAAGGGAGCGGAAGATGAGAAAATTTGGTTTGATGGTTGCTGTGTCCTTGGCCGTGTGCCTGGCGCTGGCGCCTATGGCCGGCGCGGCCGAGATCAAGGTGGGCGGCATCTATGACATCACTGGCGCCACCTCCGACGTGGGCAAGGACTATGGCACCGGCGCCATCGCCGCCGAGAAGTACGTAAACGCCAATGGCGGCATCGACGGCGACACTGTCAAACTCATCCCCAACGACTACGCCTACAAGATTCCCGAGGCCGTCAATCTCTACAAGCAATACCTCAGCGTCGACAAGGTATTCGTGATCCAGGGCTGGGGCACCGGCGACACCAACGCCCTGCGCCCCTTGATCAACAAGGACCAGGTCGTGTTCATGAGCGCCAGCTATGATGGCAACCTCACCGACCCCAAGCAGACCCCCTACAACTTCTTCATCGGCACCGACTATTCCACCGCCATCCGTCTGGCAATGCAGTTCGCCCAGGACAAAGGCGCCAAGAAAGTGGTCTTCATCTACCCCGACCACCCCTATGGCAAGAACCCCATCCCCGCCGGCAAGGCCTATGCCGAGAAAATCAAGCTCAACATCGGCCCCGACGAGATCGTCGACTTGAAGGCCATCGACGCCACCAGCCAGCTGTTGCACATGAAGCAGTTTGATCCCGACTACGCCTGGATCGGCGGCACCACCGCCTCCACCGCCGTCATCATCAAGGACGCGGCCAAGCTCGGCCTGCGCACCAAGTTCATGATCAACTGCTGGGGCTTCGACGAGAACCTGCCCAAGCTGACCGGCGAGGCCGCTGTGGACCGGGCCTATGGCATGATGCCCACCGCGGTTTGGGGCACCGATGTGCCCGGCATGAAGGCGGTCCTGGCCTCGGCGGGCGGCCAAGCCTACACCCTGCACTATATAAAGTCCTGGGTGTCCATGTTGGTCATGACCGAAGGTCTGAAGCGGGCCAAGAAAGCCGGCAAGCTCAATGGCCCCGGCCTGAAGGCCGCCCTGGAGACCATCAAGGACTTCGATACCGGCGGCCTGACCGCCCCCATCACCTACACCCCCTCCGACCACCGGCCGAACACCAGCATGGCCATCTACGGCGTGGCCGCCGGTGGCAAGCTGCAGAAGGTCAAGGACGTCACCTTGGAACGTGTTCCGGAGTACATCGGCAAGTAGAGACGCCAAAAAAGGCGGGGGGCCTCAAGGCCCCCTGCCATCACAATCACGGGGAATGATCCATGCCGCCTCTTCTGTCGGTAAATAACATCGAAGTCATCTACGACGATGTCATTCTGGTTCTCAAGGGCATGTCGCTCACGGTGGAAAAAGGCCAAATCGTGGCGGTGCTGGGAGCCAACGGCGCCGGCAAGACCACCACCCTGAAGGCCATCAGCGGCCTCTTGAAGACCGAGGAGGGCGAGGTCACCGACGGCACCATAGAGTTCGAAGGCGTCAAGATCAACGGCATGGACGCCGAGAAGATCGTGCGCATGGGCATATTCCAGGTCATGGAAGGGCGCCGGGTCTTCGAGGATCTCACGGTGCGCGAGAACCTCATCGCCGCAGGCCACACCCAAAAATGCAACCGCAGCGAGCTGGATCACCGCATCGACCAAGTCTACTCCTACTTTCCGAGGCTCAAGGAGCGCGAAACCGGCTTGGCCGGCTATCTCTCTGGCGGCGAACAGCAGATGCTGGTCATCGGCCGCGGCATGATGGCCAAGCCCAAGCTGATGATGCTCGACGAGCCCAGCCTGGGCCTGAGCCCGCTGCTGGTCAGCGAGATTTTCGAGATCATCGTCAAGCTCAACCGCGATCTGGGCACCACCATCCTGTTGGTGGAGCAGAACGCGCGCATGGCCCTGAACATAGCTGACCACGGCTACATCATGGAGAACGGCAAAATCGTCCTGGATGACACCACCGAGAAGCTCAAAAACAACGAGGACGTCAAGCGCTTCTACTTGGGCATCACCGACATGGGCACCAAGCGTTCCTACCGCGACGTCAAGCACTACAAGCGCCGGAAGCGCTGGTTGACCTAATCAGGGCGCCGCGCCGCCCGGTGTTTGGCGGTGGTCACGCGCTGATCAATACCCCTAAAGTTTTTCGCCGAACCGAAGCGCAGGAGATCGTCATGCCGGACAAGGATCGCACCACGGGCTTCCTCCGCCCGCAGCTGGAGACCATGGCCCCTGAGGCTCGCCAGTCCTACCTGGACGGCCGGGTGGCGGAGATTATAACCCACGCCTACACCCACGCCCCCGCCTTCGCGGCCAAGATGCGGTCGGTCGGCGCTGAGCCCGGCGACGTCACCAGCGTGGCCTCCCTGTCCCGCCTACCCGTCACGGAAAAGGCCGACCTAGTCAAGCTGCAGCGGACCAACCTCCCCTTCGGCGGACTGACCGGTGAGCCCTTGGAAAGCATGTCCCGCATTTACGTCTCGCCCGGTCCCATCTATGAGCCCGGCGAAAAAGTCTATAGCGATGACCGGTGGGCCCAGGCCTTCTACGCCGCGGGTTTCCGCAAAGGCGACATAGGGCAAGTCACCTTCAATTTCAACATGGTGCCTTTCGCCTTCTGGCTTGATGCCGCCCTGAACATGGTGGGCGCCATATCCATCCCCATGGGTGTGGGCAATACCGAATTGCAAGTCCAGACCATGAAAAACCTCAAGGTCCAGGGCTATCTGGGCACTCCCAGCTTCCTGGCGGCCATCGCCGACAAAGCCGAAGCCATGGGACTCGACCTCCAGAAGGACCTGAACCTACAGGTGGCCTTCGTGGCCGCCGAGATGCTGCCCGAAAGCCTGCGCGCCTCCCTGCAGAACCGCCTGGGCATGGTCATCCGCCAGAGCTACGGCACCGCCGACGTGGGTTGCCTAAGCTACGAGTGCCACCACATGGGCGGCATGCATTTCGCCCAGAATTGCATAGTGGAGATCGTCGATCCCGAAACCGGCAAGCCCATGGGAGAGGGCGAGCCCGGCGAGGTGGTGGCCACCATCTTCGATAGGGCCTATCCCTTGATCCGCTTCGGCACCGGCGATCTTTCGGCCTTCACCACCGAAAAATGCGCCTGTGGCAGGACCTCGCCCAAGCTCACCCGCATCATGGGCCGGGTAGACCAGGTCACCAAGGTCAAGGGCATGTTCGTCCACCCCGGCAACGTCAAACAGGTGGCGGACAAATTCCCCGAGGTCATGGCCTATCAGCTGGTGGTCACCCGCGAGGGACACCGCGACGTCATGACCCTGGTCTGCGAGCTGAAGGAACAAGGCGCCGACGCCGGCGAACTAACCGGGCGCATGCAAGCGGCCATGAAGGATATCCTGCGAATCAGCGGCGAGGTTGATTTCCAGCAACCCGGCACCCTTTCCAAGGACTGCAAGATAATCGACGACCGCCGCAAGTGGGACTAGCCACGCGGGGCTGCGAAGGGATCGCTGTCATGGGGCGGCGCTGAAGGCTCCGCCCCAGCTTCTTTGATACCGCCTGATCCATGCGGGGAGGGCGGGGCAGGGGGAGGCGTTCAGCATTGTACGCGGGCGCTGGCCTCGGCGATGACGGTCTGATTGCGGCCCTGGCTTTTCGCTTGGTAGAGAGCCTCGTCGGCCTGGCTGAGCAATAGGTCGGCATCGGCGTGGGGTTGGCCGTCATTGGAGCTGACGCCCGCGCTGAAGGTGATTTGCAGGCACTGGCCCTTGTGCAGAAATTGGGTCTCGGCCACCAGAACGCGCAGACGCTCGACCAGCTTGGCCGCGTGGTCGGGTTTGGTATCCGGCAGCACCAAACAAAATTCCTCGCCGCCGTAGCGACCCACCAGATCATAAGGCCTGATGTTTTGTTTGAGCAGGCTGGCCAGCTGCACCAGGGCCTGGTCCCCGCAGAGGTGTCCGAAGCGATCATTGATAAGCTTGAAGTGGTCCACGTCGATGATGGCCACGGACAGCGGCTCGTCTTGACGGCCAGTGCGGCTTACCTCCTGGGCCAGGCGGTCGAAGAGATGGCGGCGATTGGCCACCTGGGTCAGGTGGTCGGTCTGGGCCATCTGCTCCAGCCGGCGGGTGGTCTCCTCCAGGCGTTCCTGATAGGTCACGGTATCGGTGTAGTCCAGGATGGATACGCAGACGTACTCGACCCGGCCGTCCTCTCCGCGCAGGGGAGAGACCACGGCGTTCTGCTGCATGTTCTCGAAACGGCCGGAGATGTATTGTACGGTGGACAGGGGGAACAGGTAGCGGTGCAAGCGTTGAGAGAAGAAGGCGTAGTTGCCCAACTTGAAGACGCTCTGCACCTTCCAGACAAAGCCCTTTTGCTCCAGCTCTGGAAAGACCTCGGTGACCACCCTGCCCAGGACCTTGTCGCGCTCCAGGCGGCTGTGCAGCTCCATCCAACGGTTCCAAAGGACGATGCGCAGGTCCCGGTCCAGAACAACCAGGCCCTGGCTCAGAACGTCGATGAGCTGCTCCAAGGAGGAAAGGCTGTTCAAGTTTATGGCTGGCTTTTCGGCCTGGCTGGACATGATTTCTATCCCAGCGTCCTTTCCAGGAATGAGTCCACCTCCTGGAAGAGCCATTGCAGGCATTTCTGGTGGAGAAATACCAGCAGGTAGCCGGTTAATTCACGTTGCTGAACCAGGAAGTTGGTCTTGATCAGCAGGGCCTCTCCGGTCTGGGCGCTCATCTCTCCCAGGTATTGGTGGGAGCTGGAGGTTTCGACCGTCAAGGTGGGTGGGTTGAAGGATAGGGTGGTTTGCAGCAGGTCGGCGAACTGGCCCAGGCAGGCGCCTATGACCACGTTGCCGATCTCCAGCAGGGCTTCCATCTCCAGCTTGCCCATATCCAGGTCCGGCTGGAAACCGGCTTCCTCGCCCAGCATGATCATGAGGTGGCGGCCCGCCCCCCCGGGCATCACCAACACCGCCTCGCCGAAGAACTGGCCCTGGAAGGTTTGCTGGACCAGACAGAGTTCATCTTGGCCGGCGAAGGTGTCAAGGAAGAGGTCCGCCAACTGGCGGGCCTGGACTACCTGCACATCCGGCACGCTCAGGATTATGTGAACATGCAGCAGCTCGGCCAAGGAGGCGATGGATCGGCCAAAGCCGATGTTGATCATCTCCTGCAGGGCCTCGCGGCGGTCTTGGGTGAGATCGCTCATGAACAATAGGCGTCCACGGCCCGCTTGATGGCCTCGGCCTTGGGCGGCTTGCATATGACCTCCAAGGCCCCCAGGCCCAGGGCCTTGCTTTGGCTGCCGGTCTGGATATCGGCGGTGACAATCACGACCTTGACATTGGTGTCTTTGGCCTTCAATTGGCTTAGGGTCTCGAAGCCGTCCCAGCCAGGCATGGTCAGGTCCAGAAAGATCAAGTCCGCGGGTGACTGCAAATGCAATTGCAAGCACTCCTGACCTGAAGAGGCTTCGCGTACCTCAAAGTCGCCCGCAGGCAGCAGCTTGCGAATGATCTGTCGGGAAATGCGCGAGTCATCGACTATCAATATGGAAGGCATGTACACCTCCGCCAGCCTTATTATTTAATATATCCTCTTGGGTCGTGTGAAGCAATTGGTGAATGAGTTTTTTAGGGCCCCGCGCGTCCACATGTTGAAAATTAACGCATTCGCGCCACCCGAAAAGGCAATCGTAACAATAGTTATACACAGAACTCAATCAGCGCGGGAAATCGATTGCGCACAAGTGAAGACTCTGTGAAAACATCGAGGTCAACCATTATAAAAACTGTGAGCAACACCCCAGCGCAAGAGATTGGCCCGCTTGTTTTTGTCGGTGGGCTGGGTGGTAAAGGGCGGCGCCTTGCCCCTATTGCCCCAGGATTTGGCTGGCCTTGCGCATCTCTCCGGAAGCGTGGTCCCAAAGAAAACTTACTTGTCCCGTGATCTCTATTTCGTCCAATGAACAACCGTCCGCGCCCACCGGGGGTAGGGCGTCCAGACTCTTAAGATAGGCCACCAGCAGGCCACCGGTGGCTGATGTACGCTTGAGGCAGACTCGGCGGATGTTTTGAGCGGAGCCATTTTGTCCTGCCTGGCGCAGGAGTTCCCAAAGCTTGCCCGCCAGTTGGTAGTCGAACAGCGCCGCGTCCAGACAAGCCCGCAGGCCAGGCTGGGCCCGGTCCGCCTTGCAGCTTGAGTATGCCTCCACCGCGGACTTGGCCTGATCCAGGTCGCTGGCGTACTCCTGGTGCCAGACCAGGCGGTTGGTCCTGAGTTCCAGACGTTTGAGGGCCTGGTAGGCATTGAGTCCCGGATCAGGGGCCTTTGAGCAACCCGCAAGCCCCAAGATGGCCATGACAATTATCAAGGCGAACCAGTACTTTGAGCAAGCCGGGGCGAAAGGGGAGGGTGATGGCTTAGTAAAGTAGATTAATTTATTATTAATATAATAACCAAATTTATTGACAATTAACATTTATTTTATGGATATAATTTTGTTATTATTAATAATATAACGGCAGGAACCCGCTAATGGGCGAGGTTCCTGCCGTTTGTGGCTTTTCATGCGCCGGTCTTGAGAAAGTTTTTTAGCCCAGTCGCTCCCTCAATTTTTGCAGCTGGTTCGACAGGCGTGCGGGCATATGCGAGTCGAACTTTTTGAAGTGGGCCTCAATGTCGGGAAGCTCGGCCTTCCAGGCTGCGGCGTCCACTTTTAGCAGTTCGGTCAGGTTGTCGGCGGGCAGCTTGAGCCCAGTCAGATCCAAATCCTGCTTGAGGGGCAAAAGGCCTATGGGCGATTCCTGGGCCTGCACCTTGCCCTCGAACCGTTCGCACATCCACTTAAGAACCCGGCTGTTGTCGCCGAAGCCCGGCCAAAGCCACTTGCCCTCGGCGGTCTTGCGGAACCAGTTGACGTAGAAAATGCGCGGAGCCTTGTCGCCCAGGCGGTCACCCATGGCCAGCCAGTGGGCGAAGTAGTCGCCCATGTGATAGCCGCAGAAGGGCAGCATGGCAAAGGGGTCGCGTCGCAGGTTGCCCACCGCGCCGATGTTGGCCGCCGTGGTTTCGCTGGCCGCCGTGGCGCCCATGAATACGCCGTGATCCCAATCGTAAGCCTCGTGCACCAGGGGCACCACCGAGGCGCGCCGGCCGCCGAAGATGAAAATGTCGATGGGCACGCCCTCGGGCTTCTCCCAATCGGGGCTGATGATGGGGCACTGGGAGGCGGGAGCGGTGAAACGAGCGTTGGCATGAGCGGCGGGATAGTCCTTGTCCGGGGTCCAGTCCTTGCCTTTCCAGTCGATGGCGTGGGCCGGCGGAGGGCTCATGAGCTCCCACCAAACGTCGCTGTCGTCGGTCAGGGCGCAGTTGGTAAAGATCACGTTCTCCTTGATGGAGTCCATGGCCATGGGGTTGGTGTTATAGGCCGTGCCCGGGGCCACGCCGAAGAAGCCCGCCTCGGGGTTGATGGCGTACAACCTGCCGTCGGGTCCGATCTTCATCCAGGCTATGTCATCCCCCAGACACTCGGCCTTCCAGCCGGGAATGGTGGGCATGAGCATGGCCAGGTTGGTCTTGCCGCAGGCCGAAGGGAAGGCCCCGGCGATATGGAACTGACGGCCCTGGGGGTTGGTCAGGCGCAGGATGAGCATGTGCTCGGCCATCCAGCCCTCCCGCCGGGCCATGGCCGAGGCGATCCGCAGGGCCAGGCACTTCTTGCCCAAAAGGGCGTTGCCGCCGTAACCGGAACCGTAGGACCAAATCAGGTTCTCGTCGGGGAAATGGCTGATGTACTTCTGCTCGATGGGTGCGCAGGGCCAAGAGGAGTCCTGCTGGCCGGGCTCGAGGGGAGCGCCTATGGAGTGCAGGCAGGGAATGAACTCACCCTCCGCCCCCAAAACCTCCAGCACCCGGGTGCCCACCCTGGTCATGATGTGCATGTTGCACACCACGTAGCGGCTGTCGGTGATTTCCACGCCGATCTTGGCCAGAGGCGATCCCACCGGGCCCATGGAGAAGGGGATCACATACATGGTCCGTCCCTTCATGCAGCCCTTGTACAGACCAAGCATGGTGCGCTTCAATTCGTCGGGATGCACCCAATTGTTGGTGGGGCCCGCTTGGTCCCGCTCGGGATAGCTGATGTATGTGCGGTCCTCGACCCGCGCCACATCGCTCGGGTCTGAGCGGAACAGGAAGCTGTTGGAGCGTTTTTCCAGGGGAATGGCCATCCCGCTGGCGGCCATCTCGGCCATGATGCGGTCATACTCCGCCTTGGATCCGTCGCATACGTATATGGCAGCGGGTGCGCAGAGTTCATTGATCTCCTGCACCCACTGCTTGAGCTGCTTGTTCACCAAGCTTGCCGGATCGTGTTTGGTGTTCTGTGGATTCATCGCAAGTGCTCTCCAGTGAGGGTAAAGGCTTCCATTATCTACTCCCAGCAGGGGTTCAGGACAAAGAAAAAAATTCATAAAAAATTGCACTCACAACTGCCCCGGCCCGGCTCCCTGGCCTGAAGAATATGCATACAACCCTGAACCCACGCGCAGGGCGGTTCACGTTAAGGCGCTTAACAATTAGTCCTTTCTTGATTAGTGTTTTAATGGCATGAATAAAACACGTGTAACAGCACCCACCCCCACAAATCACCGCATCATTGCTGGCCCTTCAAGATGTAGTGTGACTCCTGGGAGTTGGACCCAATATGTTGATATTTCTTGTTGACTTTACTCTAATAATAAACTAGCATCATCACAATATTAAACCCTGGGATAAGGGTGGATTAACCAAGGGAGGGCAACCATGGCTACCGAGACCGGAGCAAAGAAGGCCACGCCGGCTAAAAAGGCGGCCGCACCGAAAAAGGCTACCACTGCGGCCAAGAAGCCTGCCGCCGCCAAGACCGCCACCGCGGCCAAGAAGCCTGCCGCCGCCAAGACCGCCACCGCGGCCAAGAAGCCTGCCGCCGCCAAGACCGCCACCGCGGCCAAGAAGCCTGCCGCCGCCAAGAAGCCCGCCGCTGCCAAAAAGCCAGCTGCCAAGTAGGCTATGCAGCCCGACTGCCCAGAAGTTTAACATAACTAACTAGGAAGCCCCGGTCATCTCACTTGGCCGGGGCTTTCGTTTGCCGGTGCCACGCGGCTCAAAAGGGGAGCCTGGAAGGCTAGGCAGCCCGACTGCCGCAGGGGAAGGCCCTGGCTCGCTATAATTAGTTTACATAATATTGCTTATGCGACATTTGCTGCGGATCGCAACTCCTTTTACGCTTTGCAGCCTTGGCGGTCGACAATTTATTTCGGTCATGGGGCTAAAAACCGAAAAGCCGCCGCCAATGATCTCTCGCATTTTACTGTTAATTGACATGATGTTATCTTGTTTTATTATTATTATACATTAGATTTAAGTTGGTCTTTTCGGCGTTCCCTTGGGGATGCCTTTATTGGTCTTTGTCCGTATCACGCTGACATATCACGCAATATTTTATTTTAAAAATAATTTAAGTTTAACGTACACCCTGCCGATAACTTTATCAGGAGATTTGCGACACAAAGCCAGCCCAGGGCCCGCCCCAGCCCACGGCGAACAACACCAAGCCAAGGAAAAGGATAATGGTAGAGTTTCCTTCATATATTAGGGTGGTGCCGGGGAACGCCACCCGCCGTGTCTCGACCTCCTCAAACAAGACGGCCGCCGCCAGGGATTCCGGAAAGATCGGCGCCGATGGTCCGGCCATTGCCGATGGCCTCCCCAACACCAGGCCGGCGGAGGTGGTTGAGTTGATTTCGCGAGAGAACCAAGCGGCTGATGCCTCACGGGTGCCAACCGCCAGCGAGGCGGCCAAGACCCTGCGGCGTCTGCAGGAAGACCTGCCAGGCCTTGGCCAGGCGGTCGGAGAATTGCATTCCAAGCTTGACCGCCACAGAGTCATCGACCTCCTGACGCCCCTGGTGGAGAACTAGTCCCTGCCATCCTGACCCTGCTGGTTGTAATTCTCCCGACCTCCCCGCCATGTTGCGCTAATCTTGGCTCCGCTCCGCACTCGGCATGCCCTTTGCCGCGCACGCCCGGTGGATATATAATATGTTAGAGAATTATGGCGTCGGGCCTGTTCAGGAGTGCGATCCATGGCGATCAACGGTATCGCGGCCTCACTTTCGGGCCTGCAGGTCAGCACAACCCGGGTAAGCCAGACTGCCCATAACTTGGCCAACCTCTCCACGCCAGGATTCAGTCCCGGACGAGTGGAACAGGCTGAATTGTCCCAAGGCGGCGCCACGCTCACGGGCATC
>JAJZPI010000239.1 GCA_021811275.1 Deltaproteobacteria bacterium | reverse complement strand
CACCGAGGGCAGATTGCGCGTAAGCATCGCCTTGGCCCGGCCGAAGCGGGTGAAGGGCATTGGCTCGCGCCCCAGCAGGCGCTCGATCACCGGCTCGACCAGGACGTAATAGGCCACCAGGCAGGAGGCCACCTGCCCGGGCAGGCCCAGCAGGTTCTTGGACCCGGCCCGGACCCAGATAAAGGGCTTGCCCGGAGCCACCGCCACCCCGTGCACCAGGAGCTCGGAACCCGGCATCGAGGTGAAGACCTGCACCGTGAGGTCGCGCGCTCCCACCGAGGAGCCCCCGGAAAGCAGGGTCAGGTCGTCGTGGGCCAGGGTGTCTTCCACCGCGGCCTTCAAGGCGGCCTCGTCGTCTGCCACCAGGCCCAGGGCGCGCGGCAGCCCCCCGGCGGCGCTCACCGCCGCGGCCAGGGTGTGGGTGTTGACGTCGCGCACCTGGCCGGGCCGGGGCGTGGACGCCACCGGCACCACCTCGTCGCCGGTGGAGATGATGCCCACCTGGGGACGGCGTACGACCTCCACCCGCTCCCGGCCCAGGGCCGCCATGAGCCCCAGGTCCTGGGGCCGCAGCCGCCGGCCGACGGGCAGCAGCACCCGGCCCGCCTCGGCATCGTCGGTGGGGCCCAGCACGTGCGATCCCGGGGCGGCGGGCCTGGTCACCTCCACCGTGGCGCCGTCCAGGTAGCTGGTGTGCTCCACCATGACCACGGCGTCGGCCCCGGGGGGCAGCTCGCCGCCGGTCATGATGCGGCCGCACTGGCCCGGGGCCAGGGCGAAGTCCGGGCTTCGTCCCATGCGCACCTCGCCGGCCAGGGCCAGATAGGCCGGCAGGGCCTCGCTGGCCCCGAAGGTGTCCGCGCTGACCACGGCGAAGCCGTCCATGCAGGCGCGGGTGAAGCCGGGCAGGTCGTGGGGGGCGGCGAAGTCGGCGGCCAGGGTGCGGCCCAGGGCCTGGTCCAGGGGCACCTCCTCGCTGCCCAGGGGCTTCACCTGCCGGGCGTAGGCCAGGACCTGCTCCAGGGATTGAACTTGAAAAAAGGGCTTCATGACTGCTCGCGGCGAAGAGGTTGGAGGAAATGACCCAGATGATATGTCAGGGATGACACACTGGCAAGGGGAACTAAGACGGGGCCCAGGCGAGCGGAAGCCAACAGTGGATGACTGCCGGGGTATAATGATTATGGAGTGCGAAAATTCCGGCCCGGCTCAAGAGGCCAGGGAGGCGAGTGGGCGAAACCGCGCGGCCATCAAAAAAGTTTCCCATGATCCACCAGGTCCAGGCCGTGTCAATCCGCCTTTTAGCCGGGTCCCGCCACCAAGGGAGGTGACCCGTGCCCGGTATTTTTATCGCCGTGGCGTTACTCCTGACCTTCTGGCTCTGCCAAGCCCATGCCGCCGGCCAAGGGGAGAGCGCTGGTGAAACGCTCTTGGCCCAGGCGGGTCCGCCTCCGGGCGGGGCGAGCCGCAGCCGAGTCATGAAGCAGCCCCGCAACGCGCAGCGAAGCAGACAGGCCGCCACCCCTAGAAGCGCTTATCAAGGCAAGGCGAGCGCCAAGGTCAAGCGGCCCAAGCCTGCCCCGCACCTGCCCCAACCCGTCCACGGCTCATACACCGGGGTCTATTGGCCCGCCGGCCAGCACGTCCCCCAAGGCACGATACGGGGGAAAGACGGCAGGTTGCTCGACTTGTCGCCCGCCACCCCGTTTTCGAAGCAAGCCCCGGGGGCCGCGCCCGGTCCCGGCAAGACGACCCAGCCCGGCGGCCGCTGGCAGGAGCCGCCCAAGGGACCGGTGGGGGAGCATCAATCGGACGTCGCCTACCCCAGGGACGGCGGCGGTTATCGCAGCACCTCCGGCGAGGTACTCAGCCCCAGCGAGCGCCAGAAAGGCGGTTCTTCAAGCAAGACGGGCACGACCGGGTCCACCGGTGCCAGTTCCGGCACGTCAACCTTCAATCCCCAGGGCACGGCCGAGCACACCCTGGGCGTGCCCTACCCGGTCCCCGATGACCGCATAAACGCCACGGGGGAGGCCACGGGCAAGTAGCAGCGGGAAATGTTTCCCTAGAGGTAGCCCAGGTCCTTGAGGCGCTGCTCCACCAAGCGCTCCTCCTCGGGGGTGTAGGGGCTGTCCTGGGAGGCGGCCGCCGGGCCAGGCGGGACCAGTCCGGCCGCCTCCAGCCAGGCCAGGACCATGGCCAGGGACTCGGCCGGGGACTGGCGGCCGGTGGGGCAAATGATATGCGGCGCGGCGGGCTCCTCGTAGGGGTCGTCCAGCCCGCTGAAGGGCCCCAGTTCCCCGGCCAGGGCCCGGGCGTAGAGGCCCTCCGCATCGCGGTTCATGGCCAGTTCCAGGGGGCACTCCAAGTAGACTTCCACATAGCCCGGCAAAGTGCTCCGCAGCTCGTCCCGAATGGCGGCGTAGGGCGCGATCTGCCCCACCACGCAGGCCACACCGTGCTCGTTCAGGAGCCGGGCCGCCCAGGCCACCCGCAGATTGGCCGCCCGGCGCTCGGCGGGTAAAAAACCCAGGTCGGCCAGCGGGCCCTGGCGCAACTCGTCGCCGTCCAGGTGCCGGACCTGGGGCAGGCGCGCGCCCAGCTCGGCGGCCAACAGCCGCCCCAGAGCGGTCTTGCCGGCCCGGGGCCGGCCGGTCAGCCAAACGGTGAAGCTCATGTCCTGCGCCGTTTCCCTAAAAAGGTGGCCTCACGCGCCTCCGCGACTCGGTCAATCGTCCGCATCGGGCACAGCCTAATCATAGCCGGGATCGCCGCCCGCGCCAACGGCGCGGCGGACGGACCTGATAAGGTTGGGGGTCCCGGCCCTGCCGGGCCAAGACCCCCAACCGCAGGGAGCCAGGTTTTGGCCGTAGCCCTACAGGGCCTCCTCGGGAATCTCCAGGGCCGAGAGGTCCTCCTGCTTGAAGGACTGGTGACGGCCGAAGACGTTGGTGAGGACGTTGCGGCAGAAGAACTTGGCGCTGGCCACCTTGCCCTTGTAGAAGACGCCGTCGGCCGAGGCCGGATCCACCTGTGCCAACTTGGCGCGGGCGATCATGCCCTGCTCCAGCAGCAGGTTGGCCAGCACCGTCTCGGCGAAGCAGTCCAGGAAACGGGTGGCGTACATGGGCACCAGGGAGATGCGGCCTTCCTTGAAGAAACCGAT
>JAJZPI010000238.1 GCA_021811275.1 Deltaproteobacteria bacterium | reverse complement strand
GGGACTACTACAAGGTCCTGAAGGTCATCCCCGGCGAGGTGGCCTACAAGCCCATCTCCGAGACCCAGTGCCCCTATCTGTTGAAGAAGTAGACACCCGGGCGTGGGGCGGGCTTCGGCCCGCCCCGCGCCCCCCTCACCCCCGCAGCCAGGAACGAGCCATGTTCGAGCTGATAGGCATACCCCCGCAGGCCCTGTTCGGCCAGCTGCTCCTGGGTCTCATCAACGGCGCCTTCTACGCCGTCCTGAGCTTGGGGCTGGCGCTCATCTTCGGCCTCTTGAACGTGATCAACTTCACCCACGGGGCCCAGTACATGCTTGGGGCCTACATAGCCTGGCTGGGCATGACCTACGCCGGCATAAACTACTGGGTGTCGCTCCTGGTGGCCCCCCTGGTCGCGGGCGCCTTCGGCGTTGTCATGGAGAGGCTGTTCCTGCGCTGGCTCTACCAGCTCGACCACCTCTACGGCCTGCTGCTCACCTTCGGCCTGGCGCTGATCATCGAGGGCGTCTTCCGCAACATCTACGGCATCTCCGGCCAGTCCTACCCCATCCCCCCAATCCTGACCGGAGGCCACAACCTGGGCTTCATGTTCCTGCCCAATTACCGGGCCTGGGTGGTGGCGGCCTCGCTGATCATCTGCTTGGCCACCTGGCTGGTCATCGAGAAGACCAAGCTGGGCTCCTATCTGCGGGCCGGCACCGAGAACCCCACCCTGGTGCAGGCCTTCGGCATCAACGTGCCACGCATGATCACCCTGACCTACGGCTTCGGGGTGGCCCTGGCCGCCCTGGCCGGGGTGCTGGCCGCCCCCATCTACCAGGTCAAGCCCACCATGGGCGCGGACATGATCATCGTGGTCTTCGCGGTGGTGGTCATCGGCGGCATGGGCTCCATCATGGGCTCGGTGGTCACCGGCTTCATCCTGGGAATCCTGGAGGGCCTGACCAAGGTCTTCTATCCCGAGGCCAGCAACACCGTCATCTTCGTGGTCATGGCCGTGGTGCTCCTTATCAAGCCCGCCGGCCTCTTCGGCAGAGCGAACTGAGGTCCTCATGCAGCTTAAGAACGTCGGCATCGCGCTTCTGGTGGCCCTGGGGCTGGTGGCGCCCCTGTTCGTCTACCCCGTGTTTCTCATGAAGGCCCTGTGCTTCGCCTTGTTCGCGGCGGCCTTCAACCTGCTTCTGGGCTACGTGGGCCTGCTCTCCTTCGGCCACGCCGCCTATTTCGGCTTCGCGGGCTACGTCTGCGGCCACGCCATGAAGGCCTGGGGCTTCACCCCTGAGCTGGGCATACTTCTGGGCACGGCGGTCTCGGCGCTGATGGGCCTGGTCTTCGGCTGGCTGGCCATCCGGCGTTCGGGCATCTACTTCGCCATGATCACCCTGGCGCTGGCCCAGATGATCTTCTTCCTCTGCGTGCAGGCCCCCTTCACCCACGGCGAGGACGGCCTGCAGGCCATCCCCCGCGGCCATCTCTTCGGCCTGATCGACCTCAGCAACTCGATGGTCCTCTACTACTTCGTGCTGGCGGTCTTCATCATGGGGCTCTTGTTCATTCGGCGCACGGTCACCTCGCCCTTCGGCCAGGTACTGAAGGCCATCCGCGAGAACGAGCCCCGGGCCACCAGCCTGGGCTACCGCCCCGACCGCTACAAGCTCCTGGCCTTCGTGATTTCGGCGGCCCTGGCCGGCACGGCCGGATCCATGAAGGCCCTGGTCTTCCAGCTGGCCTCGCTGACCGACGTGCACTGGCACGCCTCGGGCGAGGTGGTGCTCATGACGCTCCTGGGCGGGGTGGGCACGGTTTTGGGGCCGGTGGCCGGGGCCTTTTTGGTGGTGGCCATCCAAAACTACCTGGCCGAGGTGGGGGCCTGGGTCACCATCATCCAGGGCGCCATCTTCGTGGTTTGCGTGCTATCCTTCCGGCGAGGCATGGTGGGCGAGCTCGCCGCCCTCTGGCAGCGGCGCGCCAACGCCGCCGCCTCCAAGGCCGAAGGAAAGGGCTAGTCGCCGCTGCGTCCTTCCAACGTCTGGCCTCATACCTTTCACCCGCAGAGCAGCGCCAGCCCGCGGCGGGCGCGCTCCCTCGGGCCCATGTCCTCGGGAAACGAGGTGAAAAAGGCGTCCAATACCAACTTAGCGTTCAAAGCCATGGAAGGCTTTGAATGCAGCTTTGGTATGAGAGCCTGGTAGGTCTGCAGGCGATTGCTGGGGCGGTATTCCTGGCGGGCGGACACGGCCGCGCCGGCGGCAAGGCCGCTACTTCCAGCCACCCGCCGACGCGGTTCATCTTCTCCGGCCTGTGGGCTCCGCCGTCGGCCTCTGGTCTGGCGCGTTTTTCCCGCTCGCGTTCCGCCTTACCCCTTGTCCCCGTTCCCGTTGAAAATCCTGTAGCCCTCCAGGAGCCGGCGGGCGACTTGGGCCAGCTTGTGGTTGTTGTCGCGGGCGTGTTTTTGAATCTGCCGCATGGCCTCGGCCTCGCTTGCGCCGGTGGCGGCCATGAGCGCCCGCTTGGCCCGGTCGATGACGTCGCGCTCGGCCAGCTGGCGGGTCAGGCTCTCGCGCTCCTGATCCAGGGTGAATAGCTGGCGCTGGGTGGCGCGGGCTGCTTCCAGGACGGCGGCCACAGCCAGGGGCGGGGCCGGCAGCATTAAGAGGCCCAAGGCCCGGCAGCCGACAAGGGCCTCGCGGGTCGGCCCGTCGACCGCCGGGCAGGCGGCCACCACCCCGGCGCGGCCGGCCGCGAGGATCAGGCAGAGCGTATTCATCTCGATGGCGCCGAAGCCGGTGAGATCCCAGAGCACCAAGCCCTCGGAGTCCAGGTTCACCGGGGGCAGGGGCGGGCCTTCCGAGCGCCAATACCTGGCCGCGCACTCCTGGGACAGGGCCTGTTCCAGGCTGGCGCGGTGGGGTGATGAAGGTTTTTGCAGCAGAACAAGTTGGTGAAGCGACATGGCGGGCCTCCTTTTGGAGGCATGCCCATATCAAGAAGCGCTCCAGCGGAGTCTTAAATAAAAAACAACATAAAAACAGCGTGATAGCCTTGAAGGGAAGGACCGGCCGCGGTCTGGTTACGGTATTTGCCCTGGGTGTTGCCGTAACTAACGCCTCGAGAGCGCTTGCGCGCTCGGCGGGCCATTCCCGGGGTCCCCAGCCAACTTGTT
>JAJZPI010000085.1 GCA_021811275.1 Deltaproteobacteria bacterium | reverse complement strand
GGCTCCTGGACAAACTCGCCGGCGGCCTCAGCCGGTCCACGGTGGCCCACCTGCGCAACGCGCTGTCTGGAATCCTGACCCTGGCCCTAGATGATGAACTGATCCAGGTCAACCCGGCGCGCGCCCTCGGCCGCCTGGGGAGCAAGGCGCAGACCGCCGAGGCCAAGCCCGAGCTGCGCCCCCTCACAGCGACCGAGTTAGATGCCGCTCTCGCGGCCCTGAGAGCCTCCAGGACGCGAGATTTCACCCTGGCCCTTACCCTGGCAAGGACCGGCGCGCGAGCGGGCGAAATTTTGGCTCTGGAGTGGGCTGACGTCGACCTTGAGGCCCGGACCGCGCGCATCAAGCAAGCGTGGCACCGGGGCCGGCTGGGCGGTCCCAAGTCAGGCAAGGCCCTCACCGTGGACCTGAGCGCCCAGCTGGTCGAAGCCCTGCGAGCCCACAAGCGCGAGTCTGCCGCTCTGGGGGGGGTGGTGTTCAGGAATCAGGCCGGCCAGCCCATCGACCTGCACGCCTGGCGCCGGAGAGTATGGGAGCCCGCGCTCAAGGCCGCCGGCCTGGGGCATCATCGGGTGCATGACCTGCGGCACACCTACGCCTCGCAAATGCTGGCCGCTGGCGCATCACCGGCCTATGTCGCCGACCAGCTGGGCGACACCCTGGCCACCACGCTCAAGGTGTACTCGCACTACCTGCCGGGCACCGAGCGCGGGCGGGTGGATGCCCTGGACCGGGCGGCCCATGGAGAATAATTTCTCCATATTTCTCCCCGCAAGGGGCAAAAATGACCCCGGCATGGAACTTGCTATCGCGCTAACTTGTCTGGATTGTTTGCTTATCTGGTAGGCGGAACAGGGCTCGAACCTGTGACCCCCGGCTTGTAAGTTCGTCCGGGGCTATTTAGCAGGTGGAGACCAAAACGTCAACAAAAACCTGTTGCAGCATGATATTGCTAGCAAAATATCCAGTGACCACCACCCCCAAAAACCTTAAGCCCGGGGCCGAAAACTCAGCCCCGGGCGTCCTTTTTCTCCACGATTTCTCCACGAGCTACCAGGCGGCTATTTGCCTGCGCTGTCCAGATGCTCCACAAGCGCCCGCCGGCACAGCTCGGCCAGGCTGATCCGCTCACCCGCGTCCTCGCGCTCGCGCAGGTGCAGCCTTATCCGTCGCATTAGCTCCGGCTCCAGCCGGATCGTGGTCGTCACGTAGTCGATGCTCATCTCTTGTATCCCTCCGGCCAAATTTCGGGGTGATCGGCCCAGCGGGACCATTGAGAATTAGCCATGCTGCACCGCCTTCTCTGCCACGAACGCGCACAGGCTGGAAATGTGGCTGCCCTCGTCCACCGCAAAAAAGTCTACATCGGCATTTGCATAGTGCGCTCGGATGCCTACCAAGCCATAGGGTGCTAACTCGTGGCTGTCGGCCACGTGGGACACCCTGGGCAACCGATGCTCCCGGATAAGAGCCTTGATGGCCTCGCCCTGCATCATGCCTGTTTCGTGGGGCAGCGAATGCCATTCGATGGCCTCACAGATGGCCAGCAGGCGGGCCTGGTTGCCCTGCCAGTGGTCTGCGCCGACCTGGAACCAATCCACGCGGCGTCCATCGGTCGTGGTATTATGATCCTCAGCCATTGCCTTGACTCCTCTCAGTCAGGTTGTGGTCAGGCCCCGGTTGCTGTTGCCGCAGTAGCCGGGGCTGTCTAGTCACTCTCCCAGGGGCCGGAGCCCGGCCCGAGGGGCAGGGGCTAGGCCTCGTCGCTCTCCAGGCAGGCCACCGCGTGGGGATCACCGCCCTCGCTCAGCCAGCCCCACGCCAGGTCACCGCCGTTGGCCTGCACATCGATCACCAGCCCCGCCGTAGCCTCCGTCAGGGCCAGGCCGCCCCGGTTGATCTCGCGGTGGTCCACCAGATCGCCGTCCCAGTCGTCGGTGTAGTGGCGGGCATCCTCAATTGCCAGATCGTGCGTCCACCCCGCGCCGTAGATAGCCGTCTCCCCGTAGACCACGTAGCCCCGGGCGTTGCTCGGCACGTTTTCGCGGCGGAGCACGCCCAGGGTGCCCGCCGGGGTGCTCAGGTTGTCGAGCCCCACGCGCCCCTTGTCGTAGAGGTGGGCCAGGCCCAGGGCCTCCCGCTCGTCGTCGGCGTAGACCAGGACTGCGTTGTTGCCGTCCCACTCGGCCTCCGCCGCCTGCTCCAGGGCCAACTCCTGGGCCTCACCCTCGCTCACCAGATAATAATTGCGCTCGCTCATGATCCCCTCCCCGTCTGTGGCCAGGTCCAGCACCCAGCCTGTGATTGCAGGATAGCGCGATTGCGGGATAGTGTCAAGGACTATTTTGCGGCACCGCGAAAAATAGTTGGCACGGAACATGCTCTTAAGATCTTAAGAATTAAGAAAAAGAAGAAGAGTAAGAGGGGGAGTATGAGGGGGAGAGAGAGATACAACGCTTATGTAACGCTGGTAATTATACAATAATCCGCATGTGTTACGCTTATGTAACGCTCTTGTCACGCTCTTGTCACGCCACAACTCACCCCTTCCGGACATCCCCGGATAATCCTCGCCTACACGTA
The DNA here is from genome assembly GCA_021811275.1 of Deltaproteobacteria bacterium. Lineage (GTDB taxonomy): Bacteria > Desulfobacterota > Desulfarculia > Desulfarculales > Desulfarculaceae > JACRDC01. The sequence continues at coordinate 15,307 of JAJZPI010000085.1, read as the reverse complement.
TTAGCGGGTGGCCAACGCGACCGCTTCTTTGAGGAAGAGGGGGAGAGGGCCTGTCTGTCCCGAGGGGGCCTCGCCTGCGCGTAGGTGTGAAGTTTGGTCACACCTAGTCGTCCATTTTGGACGATTGCCCTTGACAACCATTCCGTTTTGGACTATCGCTGCAAGTATACAGTTCGCATCGGCCATTATAGCCGGGGGTCGTTGGTAGGCGGCATAGCAACATCAAGGGGTTAGGGCAATGGACAGCCAGGCGTGGTGAATAATGGAGAATCGGCGCTGCAATCCCAGCCCAACCGATGATGCCCAGGCCCAGGGCGTGAGCCTGGCGCGTCCCTTCGCAGTCGCAGCCGGCCCCACCCCCCAGGGCCCCCAGGCCACCCCCCCCCTCCCGATGGGACCCAGCCCTCTTCCGCCATCGAATCAATTTTCGCCTGAATACCCTCGGGGCTACGACCCTGAGAAGATCGAGTTGTTGTTCGACGGGATTTGCGAGGGGACACGCAGCGTAAGTGAGGGTCTTGTTCGTCTTGGCATCAACCAGGCGAGTTTTTACCGATGGGTGCGTGACGACCGACCTTCTGGTTTGCGGGCTCGCTACAACGAGTCGCTGATGATTCGAGCGCACCGTCTTTTTGACGAAGCGGAGCAGATAAGCCGAGTTGGCAGCAGTGAGGACTATGCGGCCCTTGAGGGCGAGCTTCGCAAGGTGTGTGTGACTGAGCGGCGGAGCAAGGAGACGGGGGAGGTCACGAAGTCTGTGAACGCGAAGGAGATGAAGGCGCTTCTTTTGGCTCGGAACCAGGACATTCGGAACCGCCTTGATTTTGTTCGGTGGGCCTGCGGGAAGCTGTTCCCGAAGATGTACGGGGACCGGCTGGAGTTGGACGGGAAGATAGAGCACGACCACAAGCTGAAGGAGATGCCGGCGGATGTGTTGATGGCGGTGATCGTGCGCCAGGCTCGGGCTCTTGGGATGCCTGTGGCGGTGGTGGGCGACGGCGATGAGCAGTGAGCTTCAAGCCCAGGTTATGGAGATGGAGCGCAAGCTTTGCGCTTTTGACTCGAAGTACTGGCTTGAGCATTGGGCCTGGACGCGCGACCAGGCCGACCAGTCGAACCCTGTGAAGCGTTATCCGAGCCCTGCGGAGAAGCCCCACTGCTACTACCTGGTGGACCTTTGGAAGCGGTATGCGCGGTTGATTTTGCCCAAGAGCCGGCGGTTGGTGGGGACGTGGACGTTTTGCGAGTTGTGGTCCTGGGATGCCGGGTTCCACGAGGGGCGGCACAACTTCATTCAGGCGGAGAAGGACGACAAGACGGGCGAGTTGATAGACCGGGTGGAGTTCATTGCCGAGAAGTGCCTTTTAGAGCCTGGTTTCATTTCTGGGTTCAAGCGTAAGCGTGAGCCGCACGAGGTTTTTTTCCCGGACACGGGGAGCAAGGTGACGGGCGTCCCTATGGGCTCAGACCAGCTTCGCCAGTTTGCGGCGTCGAACATTTTGTACGACGAGGCGGCTTTCCAGGCGGAGTTGCGGGCGAGTCTACAGGCGGCTAGCGCGACGGGGTTGAGCGGCGGCAAGGTTCTAAACCGGATCGTGTTGCTGACCACGGCCAACACCGGAAGCCATTGCCAGAAATTGGTTCATGGCAACGCCGACGAGGAGGAGGTGGGGGTTGCCGCCTAGCGCGAACCACATACCGGGCATCCGGGAGTGGGACACTCCGCAGGGCTGGCATGTGGCCGAGTTGCACTATTCCTGCGATCCGGCGCAGCGCGGCCCGAACTGGGCGGAGGAGACGCGCAAGGCCCTGGGCTACAGCCAAGTGGACTGGGACCGGGAGATGGAGATTGATTGGACGGCCGGCCTTGGCGCCTGCTACTTCGACAAGGAGGTTTTACACAACCACTACAGCCGGAAGGCCGGCGGCCCGAGCTACCGCGGGGTGATGCTGGAGGAGGGCAAGGCGCCGGTGTTCGAGACCCGGGCCGGCGGGCCGGTTTGGGTTTGGCGGTTGCCCGAGCGGGTGGCCGGGCCCAGGAACCGGCGCAAGCATTACAACCGCTATTGCATTGGGGCGGACGTGGCCGAGGGCCTGGAGAAGGGCGACGCCTCGGCGGCCTATGTGGTGGACCGGCTGCGCTACGAGTTGGTCGCGGCGGTTCATTGCCGGTTGAGTCCGGACAGGTTCGCCGAGATGCTGAACCTGCTGGGGCGGTACTACAGCGAGCCCGATCTTGGCCCTTACGAGGTGGCCATGCTGGGGGTGGAGTCCAACAACCACGGGCACACCGTTCTTTCCGACCTGAGCACCAAGCACAAGTATCCCCGTCTTTTCGCCCAGGTGCGCGGCCAGAGCGCCGAGCGTCGGCTGGGCTGGTTTACGTCCAGCAAGACCAAGCCCGTGATGGTGGACTACCTGGCCAAGGTGATCCGCGAGAAGGAGCTGGTGTTGCATGACAAGGCTCTCGTGGGGGAGATGCTCACGTTCATCCAGGCCGCCAACGGCGATTTGGGCGCCACGGGCGGGGACCATGATGACCGGGTGATGGCTGCCGCCATTGCCCTTCAGATGCACAAGCTCTCCCCCGCCGTCCGGCCCTATGTGGTCGAGCGCGGTGGGGTTTTGGCTGACCTGCGCCGTAGCGGGTCGGGGGAGGCGGCGGCATGGGTGGCCGTGTAATTACCTTTGGTCAGACGTGGGTGACGAAGCTGGTGCGCCAAATGCGCGACTTCGCCCAAGAGCCTTCGCATTGGTGGATTTACTGGCCGGGGACCGAGTTTCCCGACCTCCAGGGCAAGAAGCCCACGGACTACACGCACATCCAGGACAATATCGCGTTCATGCTGGCGGTGGACTTCTTCCCCGGCCCCAGGCCGGAGGCCATTTGGCGGTTGAACATCGGCAGCGACAAGTACAAGGCCACGGATATCCCCCTGCACGTTCTCACCGAGGCCAAGCGGGTGGTGTTCGGCTCCGAAGTCCCGAGCCTCAACGTGCACACCAACAGGGCAGACGGGCGCGACTGGTGGCAATTTTCACTGGCCATGAGCGCCGCGGAGAAGATTTTTCGGGCGCAAACGCTGGTGGATTCACCGCAAGAGGTGGCGAGTTAAATGAACTTCGACCTCACCGAAGTCGAGGAGCAGGACGTAAAGGACGTCTATAGCTACCTCGGGGCCTCGCTGGACTCCCAGGGCCGTCGGAAGTGGCGCGATGCCCGCACGGAGGCATGGCGATTTTTCGAGGGCGAGCAGTGGACCGCTGCCGAGAAGAAGATGCTCCAGGACGCCAACATGCCTGACTTCGAGATCAACATGATTGCGGGGTATGTGCGGACCAAAGCGGCGCTCATCACCGACCAGAAGCCCCGGGCCACCCTTACCCCCATCGGCAGCGGCGATGACACCGTAGGCCAGGTTCTCCTGCGGGGGATGGACAATATTTGGGAGTGCGAGCGGGCCAACGACATTCTTTACGATTTGGCCATAGAGCACGAAAACGGCGGCATGGCCTACCTTGGCATCAGTTGGGACAAGAACGCAGGGGTGATGGGGAAAGCGTCCATCAAGCATCTTGATCCCCTGAGCGTGCATATCGACCCGCTGGTGAAGAAGTCGGCCATCTACGACGGCCGATTCCTTCTGATTGCCAACCGAATTCCGGTCTCCGAGGCCAAGGCCCGCTATGGCATCACCGACGATGACGTGGGCAACCTGGAGAAGGTGAGCACCGAGGACGGCGAGGTGGACCGCCAGGACAACGTGGACATCACCGGCGACGACTACGGTTCCAAGGGTGGCAGCGGAGACCCGCAAGACGAGGTAAAGGGGCCCCGGCGTCTGGTGTGGGAAATCGAGGCGTGGCTGTTCAAGTACCAGACCAAGCAACTGCTGGTGGACAGCCAGACCGGCTCCGTGCAGGAGTTGGACCCGAAAAAGAAGCGCTCGATAGACCGCATAAACTCGCGGGCCAAGGCCCTGGGGGCCCCTTTCCGGGCGGTGGAAAAGAGCGTTCGCATCGTGCGCCACATGGTGGTGGTGGGCAAGAAGATCGTGGACGGCCCCACCGTGAACCCCTACGGCACCGATGCCAACCTGCGGCCCCTGGTGGGGCTCGTGGCCATGCCGGGCATCAAGACTCGCGGGGCCTATGCCAAGGGAGCCACCAGCTTCCTGGTCGGCCCCCAGCGGGAATTGAATAAGCGCCGCATCCAGGCCATTCACACCATCAGCACTCAGGCCAGTTCCAATATCTACTCCCCCACCGGGGGGCTGGACCCCGAGAACAAGAAGAAGGCCGGCCGGCTCAATCAGGTCGTTGAGTTCAACCCGAACCTGCCCCGGCCCGAGCGCCTGGGGCCGGGCACTATCGGGCTCCAGGACGTGTTCTACATGGCCAAGGAGTCCAAAGACGACATGCAGGCCATTGCCGCCCTGCCCGACGCCATGCAGGGCAAGAGCGACAGCAAGAGCAGCGGGAAGAAGGTCCTGGCCCTGCAAGAGGCGGCCATGATCCACACCAAGCCCACCCAGCGGACCATGGAGAGCGTCATAGAGCAGGTGGGCAAGATATTGGCCGAGATTCTCATTCGTTTTGCGCCCGTGGATTTTTGGCAACGGCTAGTGGATCCCACGGGCGAGGCGCACCTGGTGCCGGGCGTGATGCAGATCGTGGCTGGCGACGTGTCCATTGCCTCCTATGACCTCAAAATCGGAGCCGGTTCCAGCCTGCCGGCCAACCGCATGGCCAAGGCCGAGTACCTGGTGGAACTGAGCCGGGTGTTTGGCGAGCCCTATGGCGACCTTTTCGCGGAGGCCGTGGCCCGCTACATCGACGAGCCGGGCCTGGCCGAGTCCATCAGGCAGCGCAACCAGGAAATGCGGCAGGCCAAGGCCATGCAGATGGCCGCCGCCGCGCAACAGGCGATGGTGGCTGGGGCCCCCGGAGGCCCCAGCGGTCCCGTCGGCGGAGCTCCGCGCATCGTGGGTCCGCCGCCCGGCCCGCCCCCTGGAGGTGGAGCGCCCGTGCCGATGGCCGCATAGCCACCGGCTGACATAAGCAGAGAGCTGGACGGCCTCGGCCAAGGCCCCCAGCGTACCGCCAGAAGCAAGCCTCGATTCCTTAGCTAAGGGGGAATCGAGGCTTGTCTTTTGGCCCCAAAGGAAAGGACGAGTCATGGACCCGAATGACAAGCTCGAAAACTCGACCAAAGAGCCCGAGCAGGTAGCCGCGCCCGAAACCGAACCGGCGGTCCAAGACCCCCCCGCGCCCGGCACCGCGCCGGACATCGACGAGATGTCCGACAAGGATTTCGCAGCGTGGGACCAGGCCCAGGCCGCCAAGGAGGACGAGGGCGATGCCTCCGTTGGGCAGGATGGCAAAGAGAAGGCGGTGGATAACGCTGTCGAGCAGGCCAAGCCCGCCACGGAGGAGCCGAAGAAGGAAGACGCCCCCGAGTCCCCCAGCCCCGAGGCGCTGGCCCGTATGCGCGAGTCGGCCAAGCTGGTCGAGGAATGGGAAAAGGACCCCGAGGGATTCCTTGCGCGCCGGCCCGATGTGGCCAGCCGCATGGAAGCGGCCCGCCGGGCTAATGCCGAGCGTGAAGCATCGGCCAAACGTCCCGGTTGGGCCTACGTGGACCCGCACGCCCTCGAACTTCCCAACAACCCCAAGGCATGGGGCGCCTGGGCCGGCTGGAAAGTGGCCGAAATCAAGCGCGGTGTGGAGGAGGGGCGCGTCCCCGTCGAGGAATACCAGGCCGTGCTGTCCGCTCTTTCCCGCGACCAGGGCCACGCTCGCGGCCAATGGGAAACCCGCCAGAACATGGAGCGCGAAGCGGCCAGCGGCCAAATGCGCCAGGCGTTCATCGAGTTCGCCGACGGGCTTCGCAAGGAAAACCCCAAAACCACAGACGACGAAATCCGCAAGGAGGTGGAGGCCGTGACGGCCTTCGCCAGGGCCTTCCGGCCCACCCCCGTGATGATGCGCCGGCTCATGAACTACGACAAGGAAATTGCCGCCGCTGAGGCGCGGGGAGAGCAGCGGGGCCGCCAGGCCCTACTCAAGGACATGGACAAGGCCGGGAAAGCCCCGGTCGCCGCCTCCTCCGGCTCCAGTGCCGGACCGGGGGCGGGAACTCTACTCGCAAAATGGCAGACCGCCGAGACCTCTGAGGCCAAATCCGAATTCCTGGACGGCTTGACGGATAAGCAGTTCAAGGCGCTGGAGAAGCAGGCCAAAGAGGCCGGGGTCAAGCTTTAGGGAGACAGCAAAATGTCTGACACCAGCTTCGGGACCAATGATTCCTCGACCCTCAAGTTGTGGGCGCGCAAGTGGTGGATCGCCGCCAAGGAGAAGTCCTTCTACTACACCAACGGCTTCGTTGGCTCCGAGGACGAGGGCCGCTACGTCATCATCGAGAAGGGCGAACTCAAGAAGGAAAAGGGCGACCGCATCCGCGTGCATCAGTACCAGCAGCTCTCCGGCGCTGGCATCTCGGGGGAGAACACCCTTGAGGGCCAGGAGGAGCCCATTAGCCAGTACTACTTCGACGTGACCATTGACCAGATCAGGAACGCGGTGCGCTTAGGCGGGTCGCTTTCCGAGCAGCGCCACGGCGACGACGGTCTCCGCGCCTACATGAAGGAGGCGCTGGACACCTGGATGGCCGACTACATCGACGACCAGATCACCACCGGTCTGGTGGCCAGCCCCACCAAGGCCCTTTACGGCGGCGATGCCACCAGCACCGCTAACATCGAGGCCGGCGACTACATGACCCTGGATCTGTGGTCCAAGTGCGTCACCAAGGCGGCCAAGGCCACCCCCCTGATCGAGCCCGTGCCCAAGGGCGGCGACCGGGCCTTCGTCGGCCTGATGGCTCACGACTGCGCGTTCGACCTGACCGAGCAGAGCCCCCGGTGGGAGCAGGTGCAGAAGGACGCCCAGGTCCGCGGCAACGGCAACCCCATCTTCAAGAACGCCCTCGGCACCTGGAAGGGCGTGGCGATGTTCGCCCACAACACCATCCCCCTGGCCACCACCTGGGGCTCCGGCGGCAACCTGCCCGGCGCCACCAACCTGTTCCTGGGCGTGGGTGCCGGAGCCATCGCCTATGCCAAGCGCCAGAAGTGGAACGAAAAGACCTTCGACTACGGCGACAAGTTCGGCCTGGCCGTGGGCAGCATTCACGGGTTCTCCAAGGCCAAGTTCAACAGCAACGACCACGCGACCATCGCCCTGTACACGTACAGGACCAACAACTAGGAGGACTGACCAATGGCCAAAGACGAGCAGGGAGCGCGGCCCCACGTCAATCCTGACGGGGACAAGTCGCCCCTTAACGAGGACGAGGCCAGGGAGAAGGCCATGCTGGAAAAGCTGGCCCTGGATGAGGCTAAGGGCGGCGCGATCACGGAAGGCGACCTCGCCGCGGCCGACCTCGGGGCCTTGGCCAGCCAGGAGCAGGACCCCTTCTCCGGTTACGAACTCAAGCCGGAGGTGAACTTCGGCGGGTTCAAGGCATCCAAGACCTACCTGGTGTTCTACGCCGGCCGCCTCGTCAAGGACGGGTTCATGCAGGGCCAGGCGGCCGAGCATCATGTGTCCGTGCGCCTCAACGGCCGCCGGGAGGCGGTGACGTTCAACCGCACCGTCAAGGGCGTGAAGTACCCGGCGGCTGTGGTCAAGGACGCGGTGGCGCGCGCCCAGCTCTTGTTCTACCGCGACCAGGGGCAACTCAAGGAGAACGACAACTACAAGGTCGCCGACCGCGACCAGATTCCGCTGCTCTACAAGCTCTTTCTCAAGATCAGCCCGGGCGAGAGCCAGCTTGTGAAGCAGATCATGGGAGATGAATAAATGGCCGAAACCATCACGAAGATGGCAGGCACCAACGCTGGCAATCGCGAGGTGCTCGTGAAGCTTTGCGAGGGCCTCGCGGCGCTGGCGGCCAAGCTGGATGCCGATGGCGGGGTTACTGACACCGACTACGCCGCCACCCTGGCGACCTACCTGACCATCAATTCCACGCTTCACACCGTCAAGCCGGTCTAGGGAGGGCCGAAAGCATGAAGAAGAAATTTATCTCCATCATCGCGGCCCTGGTCCTCTGTTTGCTCGCGATGCCCGCCCTGGCGGCCGGCTACGGCTATTGGGCGCAGGTGCAGGACGAGCGGGGAAACGCCATCACCACGGGGGTGCAGTACCAGGTGTTCACCGTGGACACCAAGACCCTGGCCACTATCTATGCCGACAAGGTGGGCACGGCCAAGACCAACCCCGTGACCAAGACCGTGTTCGCCACCGACGGCAAAATCAAGTTCTGGTGCGCCGCCACCACCGTTGACCTGCTGGTGACGGATACCAGCGGCAACCAGACCTTCATAGAGGACTTCGGCTACGCGAGCCAACACGCCGTCACCCTGGCCAGGGACGCTTCCACGGCCAAGACCCTGCTGGTGCCTTTCGCGGCCACCACCGCCGCCAACAAGGTGAATTCCGGCTACACCGTCCCCACCAACTACGCGGTGGAGGATGTCCTGGTGGAAGTCACCACCGCCCAGGCCACCAAGACCATGAACGTGGGGCTCTACGGTGGTGACACCGACGGGTTCCTGGCCGGCATCAGTTGCGATGCCACCGGCTTCCCCCTGCCGGTGGTCAACACCACCACCAAGTATGGGGCGTTCCTGGCCGCCGCCGACCAGAGCGGGTCCAGGCTCCGCATGGCCAAGGCGTTCAAGCTGGGGGACACCAACGAAATAAGCTACGAGCCGGTGCAGTCCGGCGGGTCCAGCGCCTCGGGCTTCATCCACCTGCTGCTGCGGAGGCTGCGGTAAGCATGGCCTGGGCCCTGCCCATATTGACCCTGCTCCTTCCCCTGTGGGTGTTCACCATGGGGCAGCTCAGGGACGGCCAGCACGTGGCCCTCATGGCGGCCGTCCCTGGGCTCCTTTCCCTCCTGACCCGCAACTGGTGGTTGCGGGGGTTCTGCGTCTTGGCCGGCCTGGGGGTGCTGATGACCCTGCTGGCGGCTGCGGCGACCCCCGACGAGCCCCGGCTTTGGGCCCACCGCGAGGCTGTGCGCCTGGCGATGTGGCTTGCCTGTGGGGTGGCGGTGTATGTGGCCGGAGCCCATGGCCTGGCCAGCCCGCGTTCATTGGCCTGCGGGCTTACCGCTTTGGCCGCCGCGCAAGCCCTGGTGGTGGGATCCCAATCTCTCGGCCATGACCCGGTGATGTGGGTGCTGCGCCAGGCGAGCCCCTGGTACGCCTTGGGGGCCAAGTTCCCGCCGCACCAGATGGGCGGAACCCTGGGCAACCCCAATTTCGTTTCCGCCGCGATGGCCCTGGCCGTGCCGGCCGGCTGGCTGCTTGGGCGGCGATGGTTCCTAGCCGGGGCCGCCGCCGCCGCCCTGTTTTGCGTGACCCAAAGCACCTCCACCGCGCTCATGGCCATATGGGCCGGGGTGATGGTGGTGGCCCTTTATGCCGGCCAGCGCCGGCTGCTCCTGGCCGGCGCTGCGGGAGCTGCCCTGGCCCTGGCTGCTTTCCTGGCCCTGGACAACGGCCTGTTGGAATTGGCCGGCAGCACCAAGGGGCCCGGGGCGCGCATGACCACCTGGGGCCTGACCGTTGCCCATTGGGGGCGGTCCGCCCCGCTGTTCGGCCTGGGGGCCGGTTCCTGGCCGGACTGGTGGGCGGGCCAGGTGGGGCAAGACGGGATCTGGTGGAAATGGCGGCACGCCCACAACGAATTTATCGAGCTGGGCTTCGAGCATGGCCTGGCCGGCCTGGGCTTGGTCCTGGGCGGGCTGGCCTCTGCGCTGCGCTCGCTTTGGCAGAAGCGCGGCGACCCGGAGGCGGTGTTTCTGGCCGGGCTTTTGGCCACGGGCATTGTCTCCTGCATGGGCAACTTTTCGCTGCACCTAGCACCGCTGGCCGTGGTCATTCTGGCCGGCCTGGGCCTGGCCGAGCGCGTCGGCGGGCCGGATAAGGGGTAACTGCCATGCCGTTCACGGTAACTGTGACCGCCCTAAACTCGTCCACCTACGTGGCGGTTCCCATGCCTTTCGCCCGCAAGGGCCGGGTGAGGATACAGCTCCGCACCGCCGCCGATTGCTATCTGGCCGGCGACGCGGCGGGGGCCACCTACTTCACTCTCAAATCCGGAGCCTATCTGGAAATGGACGTGAACATGGATGGGCCGGGCCTCTATGCCAAGGCGGCGGCGGCCACCCCCTCTCTGGAAGTGGTGGGAGTTTCCTAGATCATGGCTCGCTTCATGACCTTCGCGGAAATCTACGGCAAGGTCAACGACCTCTGCGACGATGACAGCGCCGCCATGGTCACGGCGGCCAAGGCGGCGGTGAACGCCGCCTACCGCGACCTAATGACCGCCGACGAGGCCCGGCCGCTGTGGTTCAGGACCAAGCGCAAGACCTTCAATCTGGTCGCCGGGACCCGCAGCTACACCGACCAGGAAGCCTATGCCGGGGTTTCGGCCGGCGCATTGACCTCGGCCGGCATCACCGACCTTGGCCGGATCATCTCCCTGTCGGTGGACGGCCTGGTGGCTCGGGCCATAGACCACGCCTACGCCGAGGCCCAAGCTGACATCTTTTGGGACTCCAATCAAACCGAGGATGTGCCTCGGCTCTACATGCACGAGGTCGCGCCCTTCGCGTCTAGCACGGCCGTGGCGGGCCCCCCCGCCGTGACGCGCACTCGGAGCCTTCTGAACACCCTGCATTTCTTCTTGATGCCCAACGCGGCCAAGGCCGTGGGTGTGGTCTACGAGACGGCGTTTGACGCGCTGGTGAATGACGCCGACCTTCCCGCCCTGCCCCCGCAATACCACGATTCGCTGGTTCACGGGGCGATGGTGGAAATGGAGGCGTTCGGCTGGTCGGCGCAGTCGGCGGTGTGGGGGGCCCTTTACGAGAAGGCCAAGGGAGAGATGGTCAAGGAGAACCGCACCCTGCTCAACGAAGTGCAGGAACCGGACATTTTCACGCGGCTGGGGTAGATGGAAGAAGGCTTGCTCAAGGCTTCGATGCCGGGATTTTGGGGCGGGGAGAACTCCGACTGGCCCCAGCACGAGCTTTTGCCCTACCAGTGCAGGCGCATCGTCAATGCGGTGATCGACTCCTCGGGAACCCTGACCGGGCGAGGCGGGGTCAAGAAGCTCACGGCCACGCCCCTGGCCTCCGGCCAGCCCATCTTGAGCGGATACCGCTATTACAACCCCAGCACGGGCGAGGCCAAGACCCTTGTTCAGGCCGGGCGGCTCATCTATGTCCTGGCCGACGACGGCACTTCCAGCCAACTAAGCATCGGCCCTAGCGCCTATCGCACCGGGGGCGGCATGGCCTCCGGAAGGCGGGCCAAGTGGCAGACCTGCTTTGCTACGTCCAAGTGCATATTCAGCAACGGTGCGCTCTACCAGTACGACGGGACCACCGCCGAAAAGGTGACGGCCACCAACGCCCCGACCCAAATCATGCGCGGAGTGGAGAACAAGGACAAATTCTGGTGTTGGAGCAAGGACCAGCCCAATCATGTCTACCGCTCTCCCCAGCAGACTGTGACGGATGCCTGGGACTCCCTGGAATATTCCCCCGTGCGCCCGGTGGACGGCGACAGCGTTGTGGATCTCACGGTTTTGGCCGATTGGGTGCTGGTGCTCAAGGAGCGCAGCTTGTGGCGATTCGACGGGTCTACCCGGTATGACCTTACCCGGACGCTGCTTTGCGACCGCATGGGCATGGTGGGGGACACCCTGGCCATGTACAAGGGCGCGGCGTCCTGGCTGAGCCCCGAGGGGGTGGTTCATTACGACGGTTCCAGCAACTCCCTGCCCTCGAACATTTCCGCCAACAAGATCAACAACGCCATATTCCTTTACCCCAATTCGATTTTGCGGCAGGCGGTGGGCCATTTTTACGCCAAGCGGCAGCTCTACCTGTTGAGCTTGCCCTTCATGTCGCCGCCCACGGTTTTCGTTTTTCATATGGGCATCCCCAATTCCGAGGGGAACGTGTTCGGCCCGGTCACGCGCTGGGAGTTCCCCTTCGCAGTGACCGCCATGTGGTCTGCCGAGGGGGTCGACGATAAGGACCAGCTCTACCTGGGCAGCGCCGACGGCAATGCCTATTTGGGTGATTACGGTTGGCAGGATGACGGCGCGGCCATTTCGGGGAACTTTGAGACCAGTTACTCGACCCTGCTGGACAATGATGACGCGGCCCTGCCCGACCGCATCAAGAACGTGCGCCACCTGCTATTTGATCCCCAGATTCACGGAACGCTTAATCTTGAACTCTTGGGGGACTACGGTTCTTGCGTTTGGCCAGCGGACGGGTTGGGATTCACCACCCCGGATTATTCGGATCCCAATGTCCTCGTTTGGGGAGCGGGGGAGTGGGGCAACAAGAATTGGGCCGGCCCCCTGGCCCCCATGCGGAACGTGCGCGTAAGCAAATTCAACGCTTCCAGGGTGGCCCTACGGGCGTCCTGGAGCACCAAGAACCAAGTGACCATTTCTCCCCCCACGGTGCGCTATTTCGCCCGTGACGCCAGGAGGCAACCCTAATGGCCGGCGTGCTCCCCGCCCTGAACGTGTCGGCGGCCCAGGTGGCGGACCCCGCCGCCCAGCGGCAATTGCTGCGGTTGATCCAGTTCATGCCGCCCTTCTTGGGCGCGATGACCGCAGACCCGGACACTACCTCGTGGGGCGCCGAGATGGAGGGGGCCTTCTGGTGGAACCTGACCGTCCACGCCTTCAAGCATTGGGACGGATCAAGCATTGTGAGCGGCCTATGAAACCCCTAGAGCGGGATTCCTTGATCTTGCAGGCCATGGGTGAGCGCGGCTTGGTCGAGCACATGCTTCGCCTTTGGATGAGCCGAATGAAGGACGAGCGCACCAAGGAGCAGAAGGCCGAAAAGCCCTGGGTGCGCTTCCTGCACGAGGCGTTTGCCTTCGACGTGGCCACCGGCCAGGTGGCCTATGTCTACGAACGGCAGTTCGATCTGGCCGGGTTCGCGACATGGTGGCAACTCTCGCCCTCGGGCGAGCGGTCTTTCGCCCAGGCGGCAAAGGATGGGATCAACCTGGGGGATGCCAATCCTCCGGACATGAGGACGGTGACGCAGGCCAATCCGTCAGCGGTCTATGTCAGGTCGCTGGTAACGAAGCCCAATCGCCCCTCCGTGGTGAACGTTTTGGCCCGCTCGGTGACGGATTCTTGCCAGGGGACCCCGCGGTTCTTCTGGTGGGACCGGCGAGAGCGGGCCATTCGCGAGTGGAGCGGGAACAATGAGCCTCGGGACGCAAAGTAGCAACAGCAGCACCACCCAGACCAGCCCTGGCGCGGTGGGTGATTATTGGAAGGCGGCCACCTCCGGGATAGGCGGGGCCCCTGGGTACAGCAGCGGCGGCGGGGGGAGTTCCAGCGGCGGGTATTGGGCCGACCCTGGCACCACCACCGCGCATGGCGGGGGCTCGGTTTGGGTGCCCACCGCCGACAACATCAACGCCATAAACACGGATGGCACCAGCACTCTGGTTTCCTACGGCTCGGGTTATGACATATACGGGAACCCCATCGCCGGCAGTTCCGGCAGCAGTGATGGCGGCTACACCTACGGGGCCACCACCGGCAACTATGGCGGGGGCTTTTCTTCCGGCACCAGCAGCTTCGGAGGCCAGGAGTATCCTGCCCTGGCCGAAAGCGAGTTTTCCGGCTCCGGCACGCCCATCGCGACCTGGATAGACTACCCTGGCCTTGACACCGCCATGGGGATGCTGGACTCGGTTTACCCGACCTGGGAACGGCTTTCCGGCGGTGACTACCAGGCCCTCCAGGATTCCATCTATGGCAGCGCCACGGCGGGCCTGGACACCGCCAAGGCCAATGACACCACCAAGTTCTGGACCGAGGCCGCCAACCGGGGATTGGGCGATGATCCCTCCGCCCAACTGCTCTACGGCGAGACGATTTTGACCCCATACAACAACACCGTGGAGAAGGCCGGCTATGACGCGGCCATGGGCAGGTACGGCCTGGAGTCCACCGACCTGGCGGCCTACAACACGGGCACCACCGGGCGCATCAACGAGATCAACGACCAGTTGACCGAGCGCACCAACGCCCAGAACGCCTTCAACCAGTGGGCCAGCGGCGAGGGGGATGCCCGCGCCAACATGGAGAACAGCTTCAACCTGACCAGCGACAGCCAGGAGAACTCCTACAACTCGAGCATCTGGAGCAACATTTGGAACAACTGGTTGAACCAGTTGGGGCTTTGGTACAAGGGGCTGGGCAGCAATAGCGAGAGCAGCGGATGGGGGGTTAATCTTGGTCTGTTCCCGTCCAACAGTGGCGGCGGAACCACTGTTAAGGGGGGTTAGATGGCAGGCATACCTTGGCCCTTCCTGGACATCAGGAACGACGAGCAGCGTCAGGCCGACGAGCTTAATATCCAAAACTCCCAGATGGCGGCGGCGACCAAGCGCTTGGATAATCTCACCTCGCAGGTAGACCAGGAGACCTTTTCCCGCCTGGCCATGGAGGACAGCCCCCTGGGGGAGCAGATACGCAAGGACACCCAACTTGCGATGTTCGGGAACACCAATACCCCGTTGCCCACCACCCGGCAGGACTTCTCCCTGGACGTGCCCACCGAGGCCCCGCGCATCGTGAACGACGGCTTCGGCAACCCTTCCGGGTTCACCGCGCCGCCGACCAGCCAGTACCAGAGCACCCGCGAGGTGCCGATGGTCTGGAGGAGCCCCCAGCAGCAGTTCGCCGAGAAGGTGCGCCAGGCCCAAGACCCCATGGAAATCTACGCTGCGGGTGTGGGCTCTGGGGTGTTCAAGGGCGCGCATGGCGGTCTGGCCATGCCCAACGAGGCCCTTGTCACCGGGGGCACAGCGAACTATCGCAACCGGGCGGCGGCACAGAACAGCCTGGCCAGTGCTGGCTTGCACGAAGCCCAGGCGGGGCGGGTGCCCTATCAGATTCAGCATGACATCGCGGCCACGGGCAAGGAGAACGCCTACGCCAACCGGGCCATGAATGAGCGATATGGGGCTTTCCAGCCCTTCGAGGACGAAACCGGGGCCCCGCTAGTCATGCAGCCCAACCTGCGCGGGGGAGACCCCAGGATCGTTCAGGGGCTCCGCCCTCCCGCAAAGAGCCAGGGGACCCCCAGGGCGGTGCTCAACCCCGACGGGACCATAGGCATGGCGACGGCCCTGGGCGAGGGGCAGGCTTGGGCCAGTCCCGTGGACATAAGATC
>JAJZPI010000084.1 GCA_021811275.1 Deltaproteobacteria bacterium | reverse complement strand
CAGGGCCTTGAAGTCATCGGCGGGCAGCAGGTAGCAGATCAGGTCCTCGCGGGCGGTGACCTGGAAAAGGGCGCGCGAGCCCTGCAGCAGGCTCAGGGCGCCGAAGGTTTCGCCCTCGGCGCGCACATCGACCAGGATGTCTTCGCCGCCGTCCTGGGGCAGGCTGACCCGGGCCGAGCCGGCCTGGATGAGGTAGAGAAACCGCGAGGGCTCGCCGCCCACCTCGATTATCACCCGGCCCCGGGGGAAATAGGCCACCTCCATGCGCTCGACCACCCGGGCCAGCTCCTGCTCGCCCAGGGTGTCGAAGGGGGCCACCGTGCGCGCAAAATCCATGATGCGAGGGTATGGTGTTTCGCTCATGTCCGCCTTGGGGGGGTTGCCGTTAAGTGCCCGAGCCGGGGGCGCCCGCAAGGGGCGCGGCGATCCAATGCCGGCGCGATTTCCAGAATAGCATGAAGCAGGGCGGGAGCCTATGGCCGAGCGCTCCGGAGTTAGCCTTGTTTTTTGCGGCGGCGCCAGAGGGTGGAGGTGTCCACGCCCAGTATTTGCGCGGCTTCCTGCAAAGTGGCGGTGCGGCCCATGACGCGCTGGATGTGCTCCTGTTCGATCTGGGCCAAGGAGAAGTTGCCGCCGAGCCGGGGCCGGGAGGCGTCGGCGGCGATCATGCGCTCGGGGAAATCCTGGGGATACAGGACCGGGCCGTGGGAAAGCACGATGGCCCGTTCCACGGCGTTGCGCAGCTCGCGGATGTTGCCGGGCCAGGAGTAGCGCGTGAGCATGTCCACAGTTTCGGAGGCCAGATCGGGCTGGGGACGGCGGGCGGCGCGGGAGAAGAAGTCCATGAAGTGGCGGACCAAAGCCAGGATGTCTTCGGGACGCTGACGCAGGGTGGGCAGGGTTACCTCGACCACGCTCAGGCGGTAATAAAGGTCCTCGCGGAAATGGCCGGCCTTGATATCGGCCTCGAGGTCGCGGTTGGTGGCGGCGATGAGGCGCACATCGGCGCTGCGGGTGAGGTTGTCGCCCACGCGCTCGAATTGCCTGTCTTGCAGAAAGCGAAGAAGCTTGGCCTGCAGCGAGCCCGGCATTTCGCCGATCTCGTCCAAAAAGAGGGCGCCGCCCTCGGCGGTTTCCACCCGGCCCGGGTGATCGCGCAGGGCCCCGGTGAATGCCCCCTTGGTATGGCCGAAGAGTTCGCTGGCCAAAAGGTCTTCGCTCAAGGTGGGGCAGTTGACCACCACGAATGGGTTGCGGACGCGGGCGCTTCTGGCGTGAAGGGTGCGGGCGAGCACTTCCTTGCCGGTGCCGCTTTCGCCGCGGAAAAGCACCGGCACCTCCGAGGCGGCCGCACGGGTGATAACCTCCAGGACCGAGCGCATGGCCGGGGAAACGGTGTCTAGCAGGGAGTCGGGCGCGGCCTGGCCCAGACGCGCCTCAAGCTCCTGAGCGCGCTGGGTAAGCTCCCGGCGGCTGCGGACCTGATCCACGACGTGCCTGATCTGGGCTGGAGTGAAGGGCTTGGGCAGGTAGTCCTGGGCGCCGCGTTTGGCGGCCTCGACGGCGGTGTCGAAGGCGGCGTAGGCGGTGATCACCACCACCGAAAGGCCTGGGCGTTCGGCGGTCATAAGCGGCAGAAGGTCCATGCCGTTATCGTTGCCCAGGCGCAGGTCCAGAAAGGCCAGGTCCATGGGCTGGCGGCGCAGGGCGCTCAAGGCCTGCTCGGGATCCGAGGCCTGCGTCACCTTGCAGCCCATGGCCTCCAGGGTCATGCCCAGCGTAGCCCTGATGTTGGGCTCATCGTCGACGATCATCACACGCAGGCCCGGCCTGGGCGGGGCCTCGCCGTTGGGGTTCATCCATGCCTCCCTCGTTACGGGGCCGATGAAAAAAGGCAGTTGCATCACGACCTATAATTTAGCAAGCTATTGCCAGCATGGAAACAGATCATACGCTGGGCCGGCACGGGCAAGCCTTTCAAGGCGTGGGGAGATATCAAAAAAATTTGTCGCATGCGCCGGTCAAGAATTGACTTGCGCTCATAAATAGTGATTGAATTGCGTCTAAAGGATCCCGAAAAGGAGAGAGAGGGGCGTATGGCAAAGAAAGCAATGACCAAGCTGGAGATCATCGACCAGATGGCCAAGGACGCGGGCGTAGCCAAGACCGCGGCCAAGGCGGCCTTGGAATCCTTCGTAGACATCTGCGTCAAGGAAGTCAAGGCTGGCCGTTCCCTGCGGGTGGCCGGATTGGGCACCTTCTCGCTGAAGAAGGTCAAGGCGCGCAAGGGCGTCAACCCCAAGACCGGCGAGCAGATCAAGATCTCGGCCAAGAAGCGCATGTCCTTCAAGGCCGCTGCCCAGATCAAGGAGCTGCTCAACCCCAGCAAGTAGTTCAGCGGTCAGGCAGCGCCCTCCGGCCCCGGGGCCGGGGGGCGTTGCTTTTGGGGGTCAGTCTCCCCGAGCCGGTGTGGCATATTGGAGGGTGGAGGCGCCGCCGGCTTCGGCGCAGGGCTGGACCACGGCCGCCTCCGCGAATATCTCCACCCGGATGATCCGGCAACCGCTCCCCTCCACCAGGGCGCCCACCACGCGCAGCCCGCCATGGAACAGATCGATCAACTGCTTGTCCGCGGGTGAGCGCTCCAGGGCGTCGAACTCCTCGGGACTGCAGGTGACCACCGGCGGCCACCGATCGCCGGCGCCTCCTTTCCCGGCGGATGCCTCTCAGCCCACGATCCATACCGCGGCATCCGCCAAGCGGGCCATTATCTTGTCGCTGACGTGGCCCAGCCAGAAGGAGCCTCCCGCGCCCCGCCGTCCCAACACCACGGAGCCGTAGCCCTCGCGGCGCACCTCGTCCATGATGGCGCGCCAGGCGCTGCCAGCCTTCTCGCGGGTCACCAGGCGTATCTGCTCCGGCCGGAGTCCGGCATCAATGAGGTCGGCGCGGGCGCGCTCGAAGAAGCGGGCCATGGCGTTCAAGTCCTCCTGCAGGTCTCCGGCGGCCTCTTCGGACCCCATCTCGCGGCTCGGGCCGCCCGTCCGGCCCGAGCTGGCGTGGAAGAGAGTCACCTGGCATTCCTGGTTGCCGCTCAGCATGTAGGCCAGGTGGTCGACGGCCTTGAGCGAGCCCTCGGAGTTGTCCACGGCGCAGAGGATGCGGCAGCTGTTGACCGCGCCCCCCACCACCCAGACCGGCAGGCGGTCGGCGTGCTGGACCACCTTGTTGGTGAGGCTGCCCATGAATGCCTCCTCGACCTTGCCAAGTCCCCGGCGGCCCAGCACCAGGGCGTCGTAGAGTCCGTGCTCGCCCTCGAAAAGGATGTCCTTGGCCAGGCCCATGCGCCGGGTGCGCAGCACGGTCGCGATGCGCTCCTGGTCCACTCCCAGGTCCAGCAGGCGCTGGCGGGCTCGCTCCAAGACTTTGCGGCCCTGGGCGAGGTTGAGGGCCTCGATTTCCTGAAGGCGCCGGAAGGATTGGGGGCGTAGCTCCATGTCCTGGCGGACGGTGGGGGGCACGGTGCGGACCACGTGCATTAGCACGACCGACAGGTCCATGATGACCGCGGCCTCCATCATGGCAACGTAGGCCAGGGCACGCAGGGAGGCCTGGGAGCTGTCTACGGCGATGAGAATCTTCTTCGCCATGGGCCTGCCTTGGTTCTTCCCGGGCGCGGGAACGGCTTTGACTATTTGCTTACAGGATACTCCGGGCGCGGGGTGGCGGGAACAATCTTGAGGCGCTCCGGGGCTCCTGATGCGGGTCCCCAAAAATATTGGGCGCGGTCTGCGCCCTTAGACCGCGCCCCACCCTGCTTCGCGGGACCGTCCCGCTGCCAGGATGTTGTATTCACGTTAAACAATTTCGGGGCTCCGGAATAGAAGGGCGGGGCCCCATTCGCCGGGGGTACGGACCTCAATTTGCCTTGGTGTGAAGGCCTCAACCCCCCTGTCTTCCGGTCGGCCCTTGCCCCCTCCCCTGGCCGGGGTTACCATGAAAAAAGGGTCGAGCACCGGCCGGGCCGGCCGGAAGCCCGGCGACCACCATCGCCACTTGGAGGAGACATGTCCGTGCCACGGTACGCGCGCCTTCGGCGCAACACCCGGCGCCTGGGGGGCCTGCTCATGGGGCTGACCCTGGGGGCAGCCCTGACGCTGGCCGCGCCGGGACCGGCCCAGGCCCAGTCCGGCCGAGGCGGTTACGTCGCGCCCAGCCCCCAAGACGCGCCCTGGGCCACCCCCGCGAGGCCCGCCACCCCCGCCGCGTCGACACCGGCGGAGGCCTTCCGGGGGGCTCGCGGCCAGGCCGCCCAGGCTCCGGCGGCCCCGGCGCCGGCTGCGCCGCCCGCCGCCCCCGCCGCCTCGGTCGCGCTCGCCGGTTCGGACCTGCTGGACCGGGGCGAGTTCGCCGCGGCTTCGGGGCGCTTCGACGAGGCCGAGCGCCTCTGGCGGCAGGCCCTGGCCCAGCGTCCGGACTGGACCACGGTCAAGCAGCGCCTGGCCGAACTGCCCTCCCGCCGGGTCAGTTTCCGCCCCGAGCTGGAGCAGCAGGAGAGGCGGCGGCAGGCCCGCCTGGCCATGGTGCAGGGGGTCACGGACTTCAACGCCCGCCGCTACGGCGAGGCCCGGCGCAACTTCCAGCATTTTCTGGAGGTGTTTCCAGATGACGCGGAGGCGCTCTACTACCTGGACCTGGCCAAGGCCCAGGGCGGCGGCGTGGGACCGGGGAGGCTGAAGGTGGTCTGCTCGCCGGAGGCCCAGGTTTACCTGGACGGCCGCCCGGTGGGTAGGACGCCCCTGATCCTGCCCGCGCCTCCGGGCTCGCACCGGGTGGAGGTGCGGGCCCATGGCGGGGCCCAGAGCCGCGAGGTGACCATGCCGGCCGGGGGCGAGGCCGGGGTGAGCTTCACTCTGCTGGGCGGATTCCTGGCGGTGAACGCCCGGCCCTGGGCCGAGGTGGTCCTGGATGGCAAGCCGGTGGGCAACACCCCGCTGACCCTGGAAAACCTGGTCCTGGGCCCGCATCAGGTGAAGGCGCGCAGGCCGGGCTATCCCGAGCAGGTTCAGGAGGTGACCCTCACCGCGGGCCAAACCGCCAAGGCGCAGTTCATCCTGGAAGGCCGTTGAGCGGAGCGCGGATTCAGGGCCGATGACCACGGGAGGATGGAAGATGAACCAGGACCACCTTGCCCCTTGTCCGCGACGGGCCTTGCCGGCCCTTTTGCTTACGGTCTTGCTTACGGCCTGGCTGGCCGCCGGTCCGGCCCCGGCCAGGGCCGGCGAAGAGGCCGCCAGCGGGCTCGACCGTCTGGAGGAAGGACGGGTGCTCTACGAGGGGGCGCGTTTCGACGAGGCCCAGGAGGCCCTGCGCCAGGCCTTGGGCCGGGTGGACCTCAGCCCCCGCCAGAGGGCCCAGACCTGGTTCTATCTGGGCCTGGCCTACCTGGGCTTGGGGCACGAGACCATGACCACCGAGGCCTTCGTCTCGTGCCAGGCCGCCGACCCCGCCTTCCGGCCCCCGGAGGAGGATCTTTCGCCCCGGGCCCGCGAACTGTGGGCGCTCTCCGGCGGCCAGCCGGCCGTCGCGGCCGCGCCCCCGGCCGCCCCGGCCCCCGCTCCCGCTCCGCCGCCGCCCCTGCGCGAGGCGCCGCTCGCCGACACCGGACCCGCCTTCAGCGAAACCCCGCTCGCCGAGCGCGGCCCGCGCCTGAGCGGACTGCAACCGGCCATGGGGGTGCGCGAGGGGAAGCCCGTGGGGGCGACCACGATCTTCTCGCCGGAGGTTCCGGTCATATATCTGTGGTTCGCCATGCGCAACGTGGCCGTGGGCTCGCGCATAAAGGCGGTCTGGAGCTACCTTAACCCCGAGCCCATGATCATCGTCACCACCGTGATGGAGGTGACCAGGCCGGGGGGCTGGGGGCAGTTCTCCTGCCAACTGGGCACCGGCATGGATTGGCCCACGGGCGACTACATGGTGGAATTGTTCCTGGACGGCCTGCCCGCCGGCCGGGCAGGCTTCGAGATCCGCTGAGGCGGAACCCTTGTCAGTAAAGGTGAATCTCCAGCCGGCCCGCGCGTTCCCCGCCCTTGAGGGAGCCGATCATGGCCCGGATGCCGCCGCTGACGATCTCCTGCACGAAGTGGTTGGCGGGCAGGCGCTGGCCGTCGGCCAGTATGCGCAGCCTGGGCCGGGGCGCGGCTTCGGCCGAGGTCAGGGGGGGCAGGACGCGGGCGAGCAGGTGCTCGGCCAGGGCCTCGGCCTGGTCCGGCCCGAAGCAGGGCGCGGGGCAGTCGCCGGGGTTCTGCCGGGGCTCGGGGCGGACCAGGGCCTTGAGTCCGGGGTCGGCCAGGAGGGCGGGGCGGCCACCGGCCGGAACCACCTCCACCTTGACCCTGCCCGGTCCCTGTACCTCCGAGAGCACCAGGTCCGCGGCGTGGAAGTGCCGGGCCAGCAACTCGTCCAAGGTGGCAATGGCTTGGGCGGCGGGGTCGGTCGGCCAGCGCAGGTGCAAGACCCCGGCGGGCGCGACGGCCTCGGGCCAGGACGCGGCCGGGGCGGGGTCGCTGATCATTCCCAAGGCGAGGCCGCGGGCGCTGAATTCCGCGGCCAGGCGGCTCAGGAATCGGGCCTTTTCGGGGCTGGCCGGTCCGGCCAGGCAAATGACGGCGGGCATTTTGCGATCTCCTGGTGTGCGCTCAGGGTTGGAACCTGAAGGGCAGGCTGGGAGGGAGGTCCCCGGCCTGGCTCAAGAAGGCGTCGGCGCGGGTCTGAAGTTTGTTGAACCACTCCAGCAGCGCCAGGGCCTGGGGAGTGAGGGTGGCCGCCCGCCGGCCCTGGCCGGAATTTTCCAGCAGGGCGAAGCCCAGGCGCTCTTCCGAGGCCTTCAGTCGGCCCCAGGCCGCTCGGTAGCTCATGTCCAGCTTTTTGGCCGCGCCGGCCAAGGAGCCGGTCTCGGCAATGGCGGTCAGGAGTTCCAGCCGTCCCTGGCCGAAGAGCACCTTGCCGTCCTGTTCCAGCCAGAGCTTGCAACGGATCTGCACGGCAACCTCCTGTGTCAAAAAAAACATAACCCGAGCCGGCTCGGGTGTCAACAACCAAGGGGGTTGACTCGAACCGGCCATTACCCTGAATAATGAATAATGTATTTTGCCGGCTCGGGGCGGTCGCCCCGGCAAGGGAGGAAAATAATGAAGCAGGGCCTCTTTCTGGCGCTCGTGTTATCGCTCACCCTTATTACCGTTTCACCGGCCCCGGCGGCCCCGCCCCAGGCCGGCGAGGCCTTCCCTCCCCTGAATATCTCCACACCAACGGCGGCGGCGGACGTCAAGTACCTGGGCCTGAATCCGGGGGCCAAGTCCTTTCGCCTGGATCAGGTAAAGGCCCAGGTGGTGCTGGTGGAGGTGTTCAGCATGTATTGCACCATCTGCCAGGCCGAGGCCCCGCGCATGAACGATATCTACGGCATGGTCGAGAAGCGTGGCCTGGCCGGCAAGTTCAAGGTCCTGGGCCTGGGCGCGGGCAACTCCGACTATGAGGTGGGGGTGTTCAAGAAGAAGTACGGCGTGGCCTTTCCCACCCTGCCCGACGGCGACTACGCAATCCACAAGAGCCTGGGAGAGCCGCGCACGCCTCTGCTCTTTCTGGTCAAGCTCGGCGGCGGCAAGTCCGACATCCTTTATACCCACCTGGGCCCCCTGGGCGAGCCCCAGGCCTTTCTGGATTCGCTCCTGGACAAGGCCGGTATGAAATAGGGCTCGGCCCGCCTTCCATGAGAAAGGTGATCAAGATGCGATCAACCCCCTGGCCTGCAATTTTTCTGGCCCTGCTGGCGACGCTTTGCCTGCTGGCCGCCGCCGCCGCGCCGGCCGGGGCCCAGATATTCAAAGATGAGATTTTCCAGGTGGGCCCGGGCAAGCCCATCGACAGCAAGCTCAAGGTGAAGGTCGGCCAACCGGCCCCGGACTTCACCTTGCCTTCCATCAAGGGCGAGAGGGTTTCCCTGAGCCAGTTCCGGGGCAGGAAGAACGTGGTGCTTTCCTTCGTGCCCGCGGCCTGGACCCCAGTGTGCTCCGAGCAGTGGCCGGGCTACAACCTGGCCCGCGAGGTCTTCGAGGAGCGCGACGCGCTCATCCTGGGCATCACCGTGGACAATCTGGGCACCCTCCATGCCTGGACCCAGGCCATGGGAGGGGTCTGGTTCACGGTGCTCTCGGATTTCTGGCCCCATGGCGCGGTGGCCCAAAAGTACGGCCTTCTGCGCGGCGACGGCATGAGCGAGCGTGCGCTCGTCGTCATCGACAAGCAGGGCGTCATCCGCTACATCGATGTGCACGACTTCAACACCCGCCCTGACTTGTCGCTCCTGGTGAGGGCGCTGGACCTCATCACCAAGGAGGGGGGAGGGCTTTCCCGGCCCTAGCGTGCCGGCGGGGGCTTGGGGGCGAACCTGGGGGGAGGCGTCACGGGCGGCCCGGCCGGAGCGGTCACTTCTCCGAGGGGAGGAAAATCTCGATGCCCAGCCCGGGCCGGTAGAAGGCCACCCGGTTCTTGCCCTGGGTCTTGGCCTCGTACATGGCCTTGTCCGCCCGGCGCACCATCTCATGGGTGCTCAGCCCGTCCTGGAATTGGGCCAGCCCCACGCTGGCGGTGACTTGGCCGGTCAGAGGCTTTGCGCCGGAGCCCAGGGGCGAGAAGGTAAGATTCGCTATGCCCTGGCGCACCCGTTCGGCCACCTGCAAGGCCTCCTCGACCTCCGTGCGCGGCAACAGCACCGCGAATTCCTCGCCGCCGTAGCGGCAGGCCAGGTCCGTGGCGCGCACCAGTTCGCGCAGGGACTGGGCTGCGGCGGCCAGCACCCGGTCCCCCTCCACGTGGCCGTAGCGGTCGTTGAAGGCCTTGAACTCGTCCAAGTCGGCCATGATCAGGCAGAGCGGCTGGCCGTAGCGGCGGGCGGTCTCCATCTCGCGGGCCAGGGTGGCGTAGAAGAAGCGCTGGTTGTAGAGGCCGGTCAACTCGTCGGTTACGGTCAGCCGGCGCAGGTCGTCCTCCAGGCGGCGCTTGTCGGTCAAGTCCACCAAGGTCTCCACCGCCGCCACCACTTGGCCCTCGTCATCGGTGAGCGGTGCGGCCAGGAAGTAGAGGTGGCGCTCGCGGCCGGCCAGGTTGGGGAAGAGGCTCTCCCCTTCCACGCCGCCGCTGATGAAGGCCGACTTCTTCATGGTCAGCTGGCCGTAGTAGCGCTCCATCCCTGCCCAGTCGCCGTCCACGATCAGGTCGGCCAGCACCGGCCGCGGCTTATCGTAAAATGGCTTCCAGTGCTGGTCGGTGCCCACGACTTGCGCCGCCGGAACCTTGGTCAGCTTTTCCATGGCCCGGTTCCAGTGGATGACGCGGTGCCGCCGGTCCACCACCATGACGGGCGCGGGCAGGCCCTGCAAGGTGGCCTCCACCATTCGCCGTCCCCTTTCCGCGACCTGCTCCACCAGCTTGCGCTCGGTGACGTCGGTGGCAATGCCCTCCAGGGCCGCCGGGCGGTTTTCCTCGTCGCGCACCAAGATGCTGCGTTCGCGCAGCCAGCGCGCGTGGCCGTCCTTGGTGACGATCTTGAACTCGTGCTCGTGCACCCCCGGGCCGACCCCGTCCATGACCGACCGCCAGTGCTGGGCCATGGCCTTCCTCCATTCGGGGTGGGTCACCGACCAGATTATGCCCGTGGAGTGGAGGATCTCCTCGGGCTTGTAGCCGGTCACCGTTTCCACCGCCGGGCTGATGTATTCGAAGGCCCCGGCCGCGATGGACCAGCGGTAGATGATGTCCGGGGCGTTTTCGGTCAGCCGGCGGTGGCGGCGCTCGCTCTCGGCCAGGGCCTTCTGGGCCCGGAGCGTGGCGGTGACGTCGCGCACCAGCCCGAAGCGGGCCTCGCCCTCGCCGCGCAAGGAGGCGGTGATAAGCGCCTCGAAGGTGGCCCCGTCGGTCCGGCGCATGGTAGCCTGGAAGTCCTGCACGTAGCCCTGCTCGCGCAGGGCCCGCAGGTAGCCTTGGCGCTGGTCGGGGTCCTCGAAGAGTTCCACGGTGTCACGCAGCCGGCGCATCTGATCGGCGTTCTGGAAGCCGAAGGTGATCAAACCGGCGGGGTTCATGTCCTCGATCTGCCCCTGGTGGCCAATGATGAAGGCCGCGTCCCGGCTTTCCATGAACAGCTGCTGGAAACGCCGCTGGCTGGCCCGGGCCTCGGCCACCATGCGTTGGGCGGTCAGCGTCATGGAGTGCAAGACCCGCGAAAGCCGGCCCAACTCGTCCCCGCGCTCGGCCATGGTTTCCGGCGGGGTCAGGTTTCCGCCGGCCACCCTCTCGCCCTCCTCGGTCAGTATCCGCAAGGGGACGCCCAGCTCCCGGCGGGCGATCCACACCGAAAAAAGGGCCACCAGGGCGGCCAGCAGGATGGTGACCAGCCAGGTGGTGTTGCGCATGCTTGACCAGGTGGGTTTCAGGAGGTCGTCGGCCTTGGCCACCACCCCCACCACCAGTCCGCCGTTGACTCTCCGGGTAACCAGCCAGGCCAGGTCGCCGCTGATGTTCAGGCGGGCCAAGGTCCCGCCCTGGCCGGCCAGGCGGGCCAGGTTTTGGGTGTCAGGCAGAAGATTCCGGAAGCCGGCTACGGTGACCACCTCGCCGCCTGGCCGGATGCCGAAAAGGCCCACCGGCACCGCGCGGCCCTGGAAGACCTTGATCTGTTCCCCCACCTTTTCCAGGAAGGCCGTCATCTCCGGGGTTTCCTCGGGAACGGAGGGTGTCACGGCCAGGGAGGATTCCAGCTCCTTTTCCAGGTGGTAGAGCGCGTATTCCTGAAAGTAGCCCAGCGCCAGCTGGCCCAGGACGAAGGAGACCACTATGGCCACCAGGACGGAGACTCCCACCAGGATGACAGCGAGTTTCGCCCCCACCGGAAGGTTGCGCAGCCAGCGCCTCAAGTCCGGCGTTTTCATGCTCGCTCCGGACGGGCCGCTTTGGCCGAAGTTTGACAGGGCCGGTGGGCTGGCCTTAACATCTGCCTAGGAGAGCGTAAGTTGTTGCGAGCCTTCATTTCGCTTATACCCCCCAAGGCCATAAGCTAGCGAAGGAGTGGGTGGTGCTGATAACCGACATGACCATGACCGATTTCGCGCGCCTCCGGCAAACCCTGCCCACCGCCATTCTGCCGGTGGGCGCCCTGGAGGAGCACGGCCCTCATCTGCCCCTGGGCCTGGACGCCATGCACGCCCTGGCCCTGGCCCAGGCCACCGCGAAGCTCAAGCCCTGTTTCGTGGCCCCCCCGTTGTTCTATGGCCTGTGCCGAAGCAGCCGTGAGCATCCCGGCACCGTGGGCGTCAGCGGTGATTCCCTGCGGTTATTCGTCCACGATATAGGAACCGCGTTGTGGCGTCAAGGGATTCACAGCCTGTGCATAATTACCGGCCACGCCGGCGGAACCCACCAGGCCTCGCTGGTGGAAACCGGTGAATTGCTCATCGAGCGCACCGGCCTGGAGGTGGCGGTGGTCTGCGTCCTGGACCTGCTCAAGGAGGCCAGGGAATTCCTGGAGTGCCCCGGCGACTCCCACGCCGGCGAGGTGGAAACCTCCCTGGCCCTGCATCTTTGGCCCGAGCTGGTCAAGGGCACGGCCCCCGAGGAATACCCCACGTTCCCGCCCTTCATCATGGTGCGCGACAAGCGGGGGCACTGGCCGGGCGGGGTATGGGGCGATCCCGCCAAGGCCAGCGCCGAAAAGGGCCGCCGTATCCTGGAGAGCGAGGCCCGGGCCCTGGTCCGGGTCCTGGAGCAGTTGGAGGCCCGGGCCGGAGGCCGGCAGGATTGAGCCGGACGCGGACGGGCCGGGGCGTCGAACGAGGCCCGAGGGTTTCATCCCCACAAGGAGCGCGCCATGTATGAAGCCATCAAGAATCTGATGCTGGCCGGGCTGGGCGCGGCGGTGGTCACCCACGAAAAGATCATGGCCGTGGCCCAGGAGTTCGTGGAACAGGGGCGCATGCAGGCCGCCGACGCCGAGCGTCTGGCCGACGAGGTGGTGGCGGAGTCGCGCCGCCAGGCCGGCCAGTGGAAGGAGCGGGTGGAGCAGGCCGCGCGCTCGGCGGTGGTCTCCCTCAACCTGGCCGGCCGCGAGGAGCTATTGGCCCTGTCCGAAAGGTTGGCCGCCCTGGAGGCCGAGGTGGCCGCCCTGCGCGCGGCCCGTCCCCGGCCCCCCGCCGAGCCCGAGTTCGACGACCAGGGCTGAGACGGGATTCTTGCCGTCCACCGCTTTCCAAAGGCGCTGACCCATGGCCCTGGCCGCGCTGAAGAACCTTACCCGCCTGGCCGAGGTGGCGGCGGTGCTGACCAGGCACGGCTTCGCCGACTTGGTCGAACGCCTGGAACTGCCAGGCCGGCACCAGGCCCCGGCCGAGGAGGCCCCCGGCGAGAAACACCCGCTCTGGGCCCGCATCCGCCGGGTGGCCGAGGACCTTGGCCCGACCTTCGTCAAGCTGGGCCAGCTCATGAGCCAACGGCCCGACCTCCTGCCCGTGGAGCTGGTGCTGGAGCTGCGCAAGCTCCAGGACCAGGTGGCCCCCGAGAGCCGGGAAGTCATCGTGGCCACAGTGGAACGGGCCCTGGACCGGCCGCTCGCGGAGGTATTCGGCGAGTTTTCCCCCGAGCCCCTGGCCTCGGCCTCCCTGGCCCAGGTGCACCGGGCCAGGCGCCTGGACGACGGTCGCGCGGTGGCGGTCAAGGTGCGCCGGCCGGGTATCGTCAAGATGGTGGAGGCCGACCTGGCCCTGCTGGCCGGCCTGGCCAAGGGCCTGCATCAGCGCGTGGAGCAGCTCAAGCCCTACAACTTGCCCGGCCTGGTCAAGGAGATCGCCTCCCACCTGCGCCAGGAGATGGATTTCCTGCTCGAGGCCCGGCACATGGTGACCGCCCGGGCCCACCTGGGGCCGCGTCCGCCGGTGGATATCCCCGCCCCCCACTTCGACCTTTCGGCCCCGAACCTGCTGACCATGGACCTGGTGGTGGGGGTGCGCTTGGAGCGGGCGGGCCTGGAGCAGGCCGAGCGCGCCGCGCTGGCCAAGGAACTGGCCGGGGTCATCCTGCGCCAGGTGCTCAAGGATGGCTTTTTCCACGCCGACCCCCACCCCGGCAACATCCTGGTGCGCACCGGCCTGGAGCGGCCCCGCCTGGCGCTCCTGGACTGGGGCCTGGTGGGGCGTCTGACCCCCAGAATGCGCTACCTGGTGGGCGACCTGCTCATGACCATGGTAGAGCGCGACGCGACGGAGATGGTGCGCCTGCTTTACGCCATGGGCGCGGCCCCGTCCGGCGCCGACCAGGCCGGGCTGATCCAGGACGTGGAGGACCTGTTGGACCAGGTGCACTCGCGGCCCCTGAGCGAGATAGACTCCGGCCAGGTCATCCTGCGGGTGATGGAGATCATGCGCGCCCACCGGCTACAGGCCCAGGTGCAGTACGCGCTGCTGGACAAGGCCCTGCTGGAGATGGAAGGCGTAGCCCGCGAGCTGGACCCAGGCTTCGATCCGGTGGAGGTGGCCAAACCCTTCGTGCGCGGCCTCTGGCTGGAACGCTGGCGGCCCGACGTCATGGCCCGCTCCCTGCGTCGCCATCTGCACGACGGCCTGGAGCTGCTCAAGAACCTGCCCCAGCGCCTGGACCTGATTCTGGGCCAGCTCGAGCGCGGGGAGATGGGTTTCGAGTTCAAGCACCGGGGCCTGGTGCCGCTGACCAAGGCCATCGAGGACTCCAGCAACCGCGTCACCGTGGGCCTGATCGTGGCCGCCCTCATCGTGGGCAGCTCCATGATCATCACCACCGGCGTGGAGCCCAAGATTTTCGGCCTGCCCGCCCTGGGCCTGGTGGGCTATCTCATAAGCGGCGTGGTGGGGCTCTGGCTGGTTTGGTCCATCTTAAAGAGCGGCGGGGGGAAGTTCTGACGACGAGAATGCCTGGGGGGCTGGCTTCGGCAAAAGGGAAGACCAGGGACAAGCACCAGCCCTGAAAAATTGAAACGTTGATAGGCCCGCCTTGGCCTGCGCGGCGCTCGTCCGTTTTTGGTTTGTGGCGGCCTCCCAGGGGGCCGGCGAGGCTCGTTCGCAGGGTTGATCCGCCCGGCCCGTTCCGACCGCGGCGGGCCGCCGGCACGCCGTCTACTTCATGTCCCTTATCCTCACCTCCACCTCCGGCGCGTCCTTCATCAGCTCCTTGAGCTTGGCCAGGTCGGTGTCGCCGGTGTGGTAGGGGTAGAGCACCTTGGGCTTCATGGCCTTGGCCGCTGCGGCCACCATCTCCGGGGTCATGGTGAAGGGCAGGTTCATGGGCAAAAAGGCCGCGTCGATGCCGGTCAGGGCCTTCATCTCCGGGGTGTCCTCGCTGTCGCCGGCCAGGTAGATCTTGAAGCCGCCGAAGTCCAACACGTAGCCGTTGCCCTCGCCCTTGATGTGATAGGGCACCCCCGGCGAGCGCATGTGCACCAGGTTGTAGGCCGGCACGGCGGCGATGGTCAGGCCCATGACCTGGCGTGTATCGCCATTGCGCATGACGGTTACGTCCTGCGCCTGCTGGGCCGCCAGCTCGGTGCCGATGACCATGGCTCCGGGCTTGCGCGTCTTGGCCAGGGCCTCGGCGTCCAGGTGGTCGCGGTGGTGGTGGGTGATGAGCACCAGGTCGGCCTGGGGCAGGGCGGCGTAGTCGGCGGCCTTGGACCAGGGATCGACCTGAATGATCTTTCCCTGCCAGGTGAAGTAGAGCGAGGCGTGGCCCAGGAAGAAGATCTTCAGCTCGCCGCCCTTGGTGGCAAAGGCGTCGCCGGACGAGGATGCGCCCTGGGCCTGGGCGGCGAGGGGGACGAACAGCAGGGTCGCCAGGGCCAGCGGGGTGATCCATGCGTGCATGGGGTCCTCCTTGCGGACGGGAAGGGCGTGGTTGACCAAGCGGACATCATAGGGAAATGTTAAGCCCGGTTGCGGGCTATGGTCAACGGAAGCTGGAGGGGCGGCGGAGAAGGGTTAGAACTCGATGCCCCGGCGGGCCAGGTGGCCGCTGTAGTAGGGGTGCTTGCGCTGGATGAACTCGGTGACGTAGTCGGCCGAGGCGATGATCTCCGGCGCGGCGTCCACCCCGCTCATTACCAGCTCGGTGCGGCCCCGGCAGGCGTCCATGAGGTCCAGAAGCTGGGACTTGGCCAGCACCCCGAACACGGCAGTGTTCAATATCTCGTCGCAGATCAGCAGGGTTACGCCCTTTTTGGCCGCCTCCTTGGCCAGCCAGAGGGAGCTTTCGGCGTGTTCGTAGTGGACGCTCTTGGGCCCTCCGGAGAGGATGAAGGGGTGCTTGCCCGGGCAGCGGTAGGTTACGCCCGGGGTGTGACGCAGTATCTCGGCCTCGCTGGAGTCGCCGGACTTCATGAACTGCACCCAGGTCACGTCCAGCCCGGCGCCGGCCGCGCGCACGGCCAGGCCGATGCAGCGGCTGGTCTTGCCCACGCCCTGGCCGAAGCAGACGTGGATGAGCCCGTAGGACTCGCGGTGCAGCAGGCCCGAACGTTCCTGCGGGTAATATGGACGTTGCGGCATGATTTCGTTCCGTTGGGGCCGCGCTGGGGAAGGGACCGGCGGCGTTTTCGCCGTGTAGGCCATGATATCCCGCCTCCGCAGGCTTGGCAAGCCTGGCCGCTTGTGCCATGCTGGACCCCGCGCCGGGGCGAAAGGCCCCGCTCCCAACCGCGCACCGCGAGGATGCCATGACTGAGAGGCAGGGCTTGCTGATGGTCTTCACCGGCCGGGGCAAGGGCAAAACCACGGCGGCCCTGGGCGCGGCGCTGCGCGCGGCCGGGGCGGGGCTCAGGGTGCGGGTGATCCAGTTCATCAAGCGCGGCCAGGGCTACGGCGAGCTGAAGTCCCTGGCCCAGGTGCCGGGAATCGAGTTGAGCGCCCACGGCCTGGGGCTCATCGGCGACGACCCCGACCTGGCCCCCCACCGGGCCAAGGCCGGGGAGGGCCTGGAGGCGGCGCGTCAGGCTTTGGCCCCAGGTCGCTACGACCTGGTGATCCTGGACGAGGCCTGCGTGGCCCTGGCCAAGGGCCTGCTGGAAAAGAGCGCCCTGCTGGAGCTGGTCAAGGCCCGGCCCCCGGAGACGCACCTCATCCTCACTGGCCGGGACTGCCCCGCCGAGCTGCTAGAGTTGGCCGACACCGTCACCGAGATGCGCGAGATCAAGCACCATCTTGCCGCCGGCGTGGCCGCCCAGGAGGGGGTGGAGTTTTAAGAGGCAGGGAGAGCTGGGGGGAAACCCTTTTTGCTGCGCAAAAAGGGCTTCCCCCCATAACCCCCCTCCTAAAAAGGCGTAGGTGGTGCGCAATGGGCTACGTAAGGATCGTAAGGGGATGGAACAAATTTCGGGGCCATGGAATAGTTACGTTGGCGGTGCTCTTTCCGGTCTGCCTATCGGTGCGATCTTCGGAGTGTTTGGGCGATTCGGGGCTAAGCTGGCGATTGATTATCTCAAAAACGACGTGAACGGATTGCGACACGCGATACGTTCGCCAAGATTCAAAGGATGATGCCGGAGCTTTTTTCTAAAATGCGCCGAGGCCTTTCAAGGTCTCCTGTCGTGCGTGAATTTTTCATAGTTCGTAGCGGAGTCATACTAACTCCAAGCTCTCCTTGCTTCCTTTACTATCCAGACAAGCCAGGAGCGGAACTGATTAGCTTTTGGAAAACCACGGCTGGATCATTGATGTCACTCCTGCTAATGCAGCATAATATCCAATGACGGAAGAATTCGTAGACCTTCTTCAGGAATCTGAAAGATGAAAAGAGGGCGGGGATAAACCCCGCCCCTACGAAGAAAAACCTCTTGTTTGCATCGGGGCGGGGTTTATCCCCGCCCGTATTTTTCCCCAGGATAATAGCGGTGTTAACGGCCTGCGCTCAGCCCGCAAAGCGGATGCCGGTAATGGCCTCCTGCTCCAGGTCGAAAAGCGTCCGCCTATCGCCGCCGCTTTCCAGGATCACCAAGGGCTCGGCGGTCACTCGGCCGATCACCTCGGCGGCCAGGGCCCGCTCGCGAAACAGCCCCAGCACCTTCGGCGAATTGGCCGGAGGGACCGCCAGCAGGAAGCCGTAGCTCTGGAAGGACATCAGCCAGTCCAGGGGGGCCAGGTCCTCGGGGCGGGGGATGTCCATCAGCTCGATCACCGCCCCCCGTCCCGAATTCTCCATCATGATGGACGCGGTGCCGATGATGCCGGCGTTGCTGACGTCCTTGGCCGCCTGGGCCAGCCCGTGCTCGGCGATCAGCGGCATGACCTCCAGGCGGGCCAGGAGCTGCTCGCTGGTCTTGCCCGAGTTGGCGTCCCAGCTCTTGACCGAGCGGCAGCCGGCCCGGCCGCGCAGGTCGGCGGCGAAGATGAGGTCGTCGCCGGGCCGGGCCAGGTGGCTGCGTAAAAGGGCCTTGGCCTCGCCCAGGATGGCCACCGCCAGGTGGGGCTGCCCGGGCGGCGCGTCGGGGTGCAGGTGCCCGCCCACCATGGGCACCCTGAGCTTGGCGCAGCCTTTCTTGATGCCGGCCACGATCTCGGCCCGCTGCTGGTCGTCGCCGCTGGCCAGCACGTTGACCAGGGCCAGGGGGCGGCCGCCCATGGAGTAGATGTCGTTGACCGTGACCATGACCGAAGCCTTGCCCGCGGCGTAGGGCTCGTTGATGAGAAGCCCCGTCATGATGCCGTCGCAGGCCAGCAGCAGGTAGCGGTCGCCATGGGGGATGACCGCCGCGTCGTCGCCGTAGTTGGCAAGCGCCGTCCCGCCCACCCCCTCCAGGACCAGCTCGCGGAAAACCTCCGCGATGGGTCCCTTGCGAGTGAGGCCGGGGTAGGAGCGTATCCGGTTT
>JAJZPI010000083.1 GCA_021811275.1 Deltaproteobacteria bacterium | reverse complement strand
CGGTGCGTTCCGAGGCTGTGCGCACTCTCTTCGATCTGCGCAGCAAGTCCGTCCTCGATTACGTGGTGACCGACGTCAAACGCGTTGATTTTGCGGCAGGTGACTCTTCCCTTACCCTGACCCGCCAGAGCGCCGGCGCCGACCCCAAATGGACCCTCCCAGGCCAGGGCGAGGCCTCGTCCAAGGCCGTCGACGATCTGCTCTATCAAATCCATGGCTTGCAGGCAGTGAGCATCCTGGACGAGGGCATCAACCCCGCCCGCATGGGCCTGGACAAGCCCAGCCAAACCATCACCCTCACCCGCGAGGACGGCTCCACCCTGGGGCTGGCCGTGGGCGGCCTCACCCCCGGCGGCGAGGAGCGCTACCTGCGCCGCCTGGCCGGCGGGCCGGTGCTGGTGGTCAAGAACGAAAGCCTGAACCGGCTCAAGCGCCAGCCCAAGGACCTGCTCGAACGGCGGGTGCTTATCTTCGAGCGCGACCAGGTAAGCGAGCTGGCCGTGCAGCGTGAGGGCAAAGAGCTGGTTTTCCAGAAAAAAGA
Source organism: Deltaproteobacteria bacterium (assembly GCA_021811275.1). Classification (GTDB taxonomy): domain Bacteria; phylum Desulfobacterota; class Desulfarculia; order Desulfarculales; family Desulfarculaceae; genus JACRDC01. The sequence goes on along the minus strand of JAJZPI010000083.1, from coordinate 17,479 downwards.
TGGCGTTTGGCGGCGCTCCACCCCGCCCGGCGACGAAAAGAACGGCGAGGCGGGCTCCCTGTTCCTGTGGGACCTTCAAGATCTCAAGTGGGAGAGCATTTTGCCCCCCGCCGAGGCCAAGGGACTGGACAAACCCTCGGCAGTGATTATCTTGACTTTGGCGGCGCCGGCCAAGACGCAGGGTTCTGCTCAGACCAAGACCTTCAAGCTTACCCTGGGCCAGCCTCCGGACAAGGCCGCCGGAGCGGCCGGGCTGATGGCGGCCAAGGTGGAAGGTGACAGCCGAATTTTTGGGATCATTCCCAGCTTCGCTAAGAATATTCCCGCCCTGGACGAGAAGCCGGTCCCTCCGGCTTCCCCCGGCGGGGCCAAATAAAAAGGATGTGACGCCATGGCCCGAGTGACGGTGGAAGACTGCCTGGAGAAGATCGACAATCGCTTCAGCCTGGTGCACCTGGCGGCCAAGCGGGTGCGCCAACTGCGCGAGGGCGCGCCGCCCCACCTGGAGAGCAAGAACAAGGAGGTGGTGGTGTCGCTCCGGGAAATCGCCGCCGGGGCGGTCTACGTGGTCAGCGCCGAGGAGGCCGAAGTGGAGAGGGCCGCCGCCGCCGAGCGGGAGCGCGCCCGCATAGCCGCCGCCGTGGCCGCCGCCGAGGCCGCCGCCGCCCGTCGGGCCGTCGCCCTGAGCGAGGAAGACGACGACGAAGAGGAAGCCGAAGAGGAAACGGAATAGGAACGGGGACCGCCGACATGGCCTCCAAGACCCTTCCCGCCGCCAAGGAACGCCGGCGCATGCTGGCCGAGGGCCCCGGCAATCTGGGCCGGACGGGCCAGGAATTTCTGGCCGCCGGGCGCTGGGCCGAGGCCCAGGAGTGCCTGGAGGCCGCCGGCGACCGCCAAGGCCTGGCCGATCTGGCCTCCCAGGCCCTGGAGGCGGGCGACTTCTTCGCCTGGCGGCAGGCCAAGAAGGCCCTGGGCGAGGAGCCAGACGAAGTTGACCTGACCCGGCTGGCCGAGCGCGCCCATCAGGCGGGCAAACTGGCCCACGCGGCCTCGGCGCAGGCCCTGCTCAAGCCCAAGAACGAGCATAGACCGTCATGAAGCGCTGCTATTATGAAATTTTGTGCGTAGAGCGCGGCTGCGACGACGAGACGATAAAAAAAGCCTACCGCAAGCTGGCCCTGCAGTACCATCCCGACCGCAACCCCGACGACCCCGAGGCGGAGGAGAAATTCAAGGAGGCGGCCGAGGCCTACGAGGTGCTGCGCGACCCGGAAAAGCGCCGACTCTACGACACTTACGGCCACGAGGGTCTCAAGTCCACCGGCTTCTCGGGCTTCGGCGGCGTGCATGACATTTTCAGCTCCTTCTCCGACATCTTCGAGGGTCTCTTCGGCTTCAGCGGCTCCGGGGCCCGGCGGCCGTCCAACGGACGCGGCCACGACCTGCGTTACGACCTTCAGATAAGCCTGGAGGAGGCTGCCCTGGGCAAGCACGCCAGCTTCGCCGTGGGCCGAGAACTATCCTGCGCCGCCTGCCAGGGCCGGGGCCAGAAGGACGGCTCCCAGCCCCCCATCTGCCGCACCTGCGGCGGCCAGGGCCAAGTGGTGCGCAGCCAGGGCTTCTTCCGCCTGGCCACCGCCTGCCCGGATTGCCGGGGCGAGGGCCGGGTGGTGACCGACCCCTGCCCCCAGTGCCGTGGCAAGGGTCGCCTCTACACCGAGCGCGAGCTGGCAGTGCGGGTGCCGGCCGGCATCACCGACGGTCAGCGTCTGCGCCTGAACGGCGAGGGTGAAGGGGGGGCCATGGGCGGCCCGCCCGGGGACCTCTTCGTGGTGGTCCACGTCAACCAGCACTCGGTTTTCGAGCGCGATGGCGACTCGCTCTACCGCCAGATGGAAGTCTCCATGGTCCAGGCCGCCTTGGGGCAGACGGTCATGGTCGACACCCTCATCGACGGCCCCGCCGAACTCAACATCCCCCAGGGCTCGCAGACCGGCGACATGGTGCGCCTCTATGGTCTGGGCATGCCCCGGCTGCGCGACGACCGCCGCGGCGACCTCATGGTCCAGCTGGTGGTGCGCACCCCCAAAAAGATCAACAAGCGTCAGCGGGAGCTGCTGGAGGAGTTCGCCGCCTTGGGCGACCCGGCGGCCGCCCCCACCCCGGGCGAGGCCGAGGAGGCGTCCCAGGCCGAGCACGGCAAGCGCAAGAAGCGGCGCTGGCTGGGTTGACCGGCCAGGTTCTCCCGGCATGGAGTCCAAGACCATGGGCTTGACCCACCTGGATGAAAAGGGCGCGGCCCGCATGGTCGACGTGGGCGGCAAGGTCCCCACCCGGCGGGTGGCCAAGGCCAGGGGCCGGGTGTGCCTTAACCTCGCCACCCTCGGGCTGATCGCCCAAGGCGGCCTGCCCAAGGGCGATGCCCTGGCCGTGGCGCGGGTGGCCGGCATCATGGCCGCCAAGCGCACCCCCGAGCTGATTCCCCTCTGCCACCCCCTGCCCCTGTCCTCGGTCACGGTGGACTTCACCCTGGAACCGGACGGAGTGCTCATAGAGGCCGTGGTTTCCACCACCGCCCCCACCGGGGTGGAAATGGAGGCCATGACCGCCGTCAGCGTGGCCGCCCTGGCCCTCTACGACATGGTAAAGTCGGTTGAGAAGGGGGCCAGCATCGAAAGGGTCTGGCTGGAGGAGAAAAGCGGGGGCAAAAGCGGAACATACCGCCGCGGTTGAGCGCCCGGTACGGGCCTTTACAGGCTCCGCCCTCCATGATAAACTCCGCCCGCTATACTAGCCTCCAAATAGGGAGAGGCCACATGGACGACAACAAGCTCGAGTTTTTCCGCAAACTGCTCCAAGATCAACTGGACGAGCTGCTTAAGGAAGCCGAGCGCACCGTGGCGGGCATGACCGACGCCAAGGAGAACTTCCCCGATCCCACCGACCGGGCCGCTCTGGAATCCGACCGCAACTTCGTCCTGCGCATACGCGACCGCGAGCGCAAGCTCATCTCCAAGATTCACGAGGCCCTGCAACGCCTTGATGACGGCACTTACGGCGTCTGCGAATCCTGCGGCGAGGAGATCGGCGAGGAGCGCCTCGTCGCCAGGCCCGTCACCACGCTTTGCTTCGACTGCAAACGACGCCAAGAGGCCATGGAGAAGGTCCGCGGCAAGTAAGGCCCGCCGCCGGCGCGGCCGGACCTTCGCCGGCGCGCCAGCGCCTCCCATCACCAGCTCCCCGAGGGGGCGGCCCTAGGCATGTTCCAGAAACGGCTGAAGTTCTTCAGGTCGATCCTCTACCTGGGCGACCTATGCCTGGTGGTCGTCTGTTGGGTGGGCGCCTACCTTCTGCGTTTCTACTACCCCATTATCCCCGTCACCAAGGGCGTTCCCGACCTCTGGCTATACTTGGCCCTCCTGGTCCTGGTCCTGGTTGTCTACGCCGTGGTCTTCCAGGTCATGGGGCTCTACCGCCGGCCCTGGGCCGGCATAAGCCAGACCCTCTGGCCGGTGGCGCGCACCGCCACCACCGGCGTGGTGGTGGCCGTCACTCTCACCTACTTCGTCCGCCCCTACGACTTCAGCCGCCTGGTTTTCGCCCATTTCTACGTGCTGTTGGTGGCGGCCATGCTCCTCTACCGGCCCTTCCTGCGCTGGCTGTGGTCGCGCACCCACCCCGAGCACGCCGGCGAGGCGGTGCTCATCGTGGGCATCGAGGACCTGGGCCGGCTCATGGCCCAGAAGATTCGCCAGAACCCGGTGCTGGGCCTGCGTATCGTGGGCTTCCTCACCCGCCGGCCGGAGATGGTTGGCCAGAAGATCGAGGGCCTGCCGGTCTTGGGCCTCTACAGTCAGGTGCAGGAGATTCTGGCCCTGCACCAGGTGCAGACGGTCATCGTGGCCCTGCCCATGTCCAGCCACGAGACCATACGCGAAGTCATGAACAACGTGGCCGACGAGATGGTCGACGTCAAGATCGTGCCCGACTATTATCGCTTCATAAGCCTTCACGGCACGGTGGAGGAGTTCGAGGGCCTGCCCATCATCGGACTCAGGGGCAGCCCCCTGGAGGGCTGGGCCGGCGTGGCCAAGCGGTTGCTGGACATCGCCGGCAGCCTGTTCCTCATCGTCCTGTTCGGTCCGCTGATGATCCTGTCGGCCCTCGCGGTCAAGCTCACCTCGCCTGGCCCGATCTTCTACCGCCAGGAGCGCATGGGCCTGGACGGCCGGGTCTTCCAGATGCTCAAGTTCCGCACCATGGGCGTCGGCGCCGAGGACGAGACCGGACCGGTCTGGTGCCAGCCCGAGGACCCCAGGCGCACTCCCCTGGGGGCCTTTCTGCGCGCCACCAGCCTGGACGAGACCCCACAGTTCTTCAACGTGCTCAAGGGCGAGATGAGCCTGGTGGGACCCCGGCCCGAACGCCCCGAGTTCATCGTGGAGTTCAGGCGCAAGATCCCCGGCTACATGCTCAGGCACAAGGTCAAGGCCGGCATCACCGGCTGGGCCCAGATCAACGGCTGGCGGGGCAACACCTCCCTGGAGAGGCGCATCGAGCACGACCTCTTCTACATCGAGAACTGGTCCCTGGCCCTGGATCTCAAGATACTGGCCATGACCCCCTTCCGGGGGCTCATCCACCCCCACGCCTATTGAGACCCGGCCACCGGCCGGGGAGGCGGTTTCAACCAACACTGGCCGGGTCCGGGAAGTTGTGATTTAATAGCGGTCTTGGCGGGCTGCCCGGCGGCGGCGCCGCCCGGGGCGCGCCCCGGCGAGGGCCCCGCCCGTTCAAACGCCCCCGAACAGGACAGTCGATGCTGGCCAGGCTTTTCCGCGGCAGACGCGACAACTACAGCGGTTTTGCGAGCGACGAGGACTTCGTGCGCGCGCTCTACGGCATCGTCCTGGGCCGCGACCCGGACCGCGAGGGCATGGAGTTCCATCTGCGCCGCCTGCGCGAGCGCCAGGTGGACCGCCGGCAGATGGCCCGGGACTTCCTTCGCTCCGACGAGTGCCGCTACAACTGCCTTATCAAATACCCCGCCCACAAGGTGCTTTTCGACTTCGTGGAGGTGGCCGACCCCGGGCCCTTCCTGCCCCATGTGCAAAGGCCGGCCCATGAGGGCCCCCGGCTCTGCGAGCTGACCAACCCGCGCAAGTGGCTGGACCCGGAGTGGTTCGGCATCCTCGAAGACATGGGCACCATCAGCCTCTTCCTGGACGACATGCACCGCAAGTTCTACGAGTTCGCCCAGACCGTCTACGGCCTGCGCAAGCTCTCGGCCTTGGGGCCGGAGGCCAGCATCCTGGGCGTGGGGGCCGGCCACGAGATGCTGCTCTACTGGCTGGCCAACAATGTCGGCAGCGTCGTGGCCACCGACCTCTACGAGGGCGAGTGGTCCCAAGCCAACGTCAAGGAGGGCGACCCCTCGGTGCTGGAGGACCCGTCCAAGTACGCCCCCTTTCCCTATCGCGCCGAGCGCCTGAGCTTCAAGCGCATGGACGGCCGCAAGCTGGAGTTCCCGGACAACTGCTTCGACCTGGTCTACTCGCTTTCGTCCATCGAGCACTTCGGCGGGCACCAGGGCTCGGCCAAGGCCATGGCCGAGATGGGGCGGGTCTTGAAGCCGGGGGGAGTGGCGGCGGTGGCCACGGAGATGATCGTAAACGGCAAATCCCACCACGAATTCTTCACCCCCGAGGACCTTCTCAAACACGTGGTGGCCCCGGCGGGGATGCCCCTGGTGCAGGTCCCGGAGTTCAGGCTCCCCCGCCACGCCCTGGATAACCCCGTGCGCATACCCGAGGAGCGGCTGCACACCCCTCACCTCGTCCTCTCCCAGAAGGGCATGCTCTACACCTCGGTGATGCTCTTCTTCCGCAAGGCTTGACGCGGCCATTTCATCAGGAGCCCCGTAGAAGGCATGCAGCTCGGCCAACATCTAAGTGAGCTTTACCGCTACCGCTCGCTGGTGGTTTCCCTGGTGGGGCGCGATCTCCAAGCCCGCTACCGCGGCTCGGTGCTGGGCTTCTTCTGGACCTTCCTGAATCCGCTCCTGTTGCTGTCGGTCTACGCCCTGGTCTTCAGCGTATACTTCCGGGTGCAGATGGAGCACTACTCGGTGTTCATGTTCACCGGCCTCCTGCCCTGGATATTCTTCTCCCAGGTGCTCATGGAGGGCTCCGGAGCCATAGTCGACGGCGGCAGCCTGGTGACCAAGGTTCTGTTTCCCCTGCAGGTGCTGCCCGCGGTAAAGGTGCTCTCGGCCTTCAGCAACTTCCTGCTGAGCCTGCCCATCCTGGCCGTCTTTCTCCTGGTGGCGGGGGTGGGACTGCACCTGACCTGGCTGGCATTCCCGGTGGTGGCTTGCGTGCAGCTTCTCTTCACCTTCGCCTTGACCCTGGCGCTGGCCACGGCCAATGTCTTCATGCGCGACACCAGGCATATTCTCGGCAACCTGCTGACCTTGTGGTTCTTCCTGACCCCGGTGCTCTATCCCCTGACTCAGGTTCCGGAGAAATACCATCTCCTAGTCTATCTAAACCCGGCGGCCATCTTCACTCTGGCCTATCAGGACGTGATCTTCTGGGGGCGCTGGCCGCGCTGGGACCTGCTGGGAGCCATGGCCCTGTTGAGCGCCGTGATCCTTTTCCTGGCCGTGGCCTTGTTCGAACACTACAAGGAATACTTCGCCGAGAAGATATGAGCGATTCGCCTGCCATAGAGGTGACCGGCCTGGTCAAGCGCTTCCGGCGGGAGATACTCACCCGCGACTGGGGCACCTGGAAGACGGTCCTGCTCCGGCCCTTCCAGCGCCAGCGCCGGCGCGACCTCTTCACTGTGCTGGACGGTGTGAGCTTCGCCATCGATCCCGGTCGCACCGTGGCAATCATCGGCCAGAACGGCTCGGGCAAATCCACCTTGCTAAAGATACTGGCCGGAATCTACAAGCCCGACGCGGGCAAGGTCGCGGTGCGAGGCCGGGTCAGCAGCCTGATCGAGCTTGGGGCGGGCTTTCACCCCGACTTCAGCGGCCGCGAGAACGTTTTCCTGAACGGCACCATCCTGGGGTTGTCCAAAAAGGAGATCAGCGAGCGATACGATCGCATCGTGGCCTATTCGGGCCTGGGGGATTTCATCGACGCCCCGGTGCGCACCTACAGCTCGGGCATGTACGTGCGCCTGGGCTTCTCGGTGGCGGTCAACGTCAACCCCGACGTGCTGCTGGTCGACGAGGTGTTGGCCGTGGGCGACGAGGCCTTCGCCCACAAGTGCGAGGACAAGATCAACGAGTTCAAGCGCGCCGGCAAGACCATATGCCTGGTCACCCACGACCTGGGCGCGGTGGAAAAATTCGCCGACGAGGCTATCTGGCTCGACGGCGGCAGTGTGGCCGCCCAAGGCCACCCCAAGCAGGTGATCGACGCCTACCGCCAGAAGGTGGCCGCCAGCGAGGACGCCATCCGCCGCGACGAGGGCGCCCAGCCCCAGGCTATCCTGGACCAGGCTCGCTGGGGCGACGGGGCGGTGGAGATTGAGGGTTTGCGGCTTCTGGACGGACAGGGCCAGGCTCGGGCCGTCTTCGCCACCGGCGACGCCTTTACCGTGGAGATGGACTATCATCTCAAGCAACCCCTCACGGACCTGGCCTTCGGCATCGCCTTCCGCAACGCCCAGGACGTGCTTTGCTACGGCACCAACACCGGCATAGACCGCCAGGACCTGGGCCGGGCCCCGGAGCGAGGCGTGGTGTCCTTCAAAGCCTTGCGTTTGGACCTGGTCCAGGGCACCTATTTCTTGGACGTGGCCGCCCACGCCAAGGACGGCCGGGTTTACGACTACTTCAAGCGGGCCGCCTCCTTCGCCGTGCGCAGCGGCGTTGGCGACGAGGGCGTCTTCCGGCCGCCCCACGCCTGGGATATCCGGCCCCAGGGAGAGAAGCGATGAGCCAGGACCAGGGGGCCGCCCCCCCCAAACCCGACGTGGCCGCCCTGCTGGCCGAGGTGGAGGCGGCGGTGCAGGAGAAGAAGGCCCGGGGCCTTTACAACCCGGCCGAGGTGCGCCGGGTGGAGGAGGCGGCCCTGGACCTCTCGCGCGCCGCCGACGACGGGGCCCTGGCCGAGCTGGCCTTGCGCCAGGCCAACCTGCAACAGCTCTGGGACCCCAAGGTCTGCGGGGTGGTAACCCATCGCGGGGGTCTGGCGGGCCGCTTGGTGGTGGGCATGAAGCGCTTGCTGCACCGCATCACCCGCCCCTACCTGAACATCGTGCTGGCCCGGCAGACCGCCTTCAACGACGAGCTGGTCAAGCTCCTGAACGTCATGGTGCCCCAGCATTCGGACCTGCGTCCACGCATGCTGCAATCCGAGCGCCGCCTCGACGCCGCCGAGGACCTGGGCCGCTTTCTGGCCAGCGACCACGGCCACCGCATCAAGGAACTGGAACGCGCCGGCGAGGCCCGCTTGAGCGCCCTGGAGCGCCGGGCTCTCTCGGGCCAGGCCGAGCAGGAGACCCTCCTGGCCCGTTTGCAGGAGATCGTCGAGTCCCAGGCCCGGGCCGGCCTGGCCTCACCCGAGGCTGCCGCCGCCATGGGGGCGCTCCGGGCCCAGAGCCGGGGCGCGGCCTATCTCGCCTTCGAGGACCTGCACCGGGGCACCCGCGAGGAGATCAAGCGCCGCCAGGCCGTCTACCTGCCCTACTTCACCGAGGCTGCCGGGGCCGGGAACCCGGTGCTGGACCTGGGCTGCGGCCGGGGCGAATTCCTGGAGCTTTGCCGCGAGCAGGGCATCGCCGCCCGGGGCGTGGACGTGAATCCCCAGATGGCCGCCTTCTGCCGCGAGCAGGGCCTCGAGGTGGCCGAGGCCGAGGCCGTGGCCCACTTGCGCTCCCTGCCCGAGGGCGGCCTAGGAGGCATTTTGCTTTCACAGGTCATCGAACACCTGACCCTGGACGAACTCATGGAACTGACCGCACTTTGCGCCAGCCGCCTGAAGCCGGGAGGTGCGCTCATCGCCGAGACCGTCAACCCCCAGAGCCTTTCCACCTTCGCCGGGGCCTTCTACCTGGACCTGACCCATATCAAGCCCATCCACCCCGAGGCCGCCCGCTTCCTTTGGCGCGCCCAGGGCTTGGGCCAGGTGGAGGTGATCTTCCTCTCGCCGGTGCCGGCCGAGCACAAGCTGGAGCCCGTGGCCGGAGGCGAGTCCGGGGCCGACCTCACCGGAGCCTTCAACCGCAACGTCAAACGCTTGAACGAACTGATCTACGGGCCCCAGGACTACGCTGTGGTGGGGCGCAAGTAGATGACCTCCGCTCCCAGCCAGCCCCGACCCCTCGGGGCCAGCTTCGTCACCCCCTGGTACGGCAAGGACATCCCCGGCGGGGCCGAGGCCGAGGCTCGGCGCACCGCCCAAAACCTGGCCGCAGCTGGGGTGGAGGTGCGGGTGCTCACCACCTGCCTGGGCGGCCTGGGGGCGGACTGGGACCACGACCAGCTGCCTCCCGGCGAATCTGTGGAGGACGGCGTCACCGTGGTGCGCTTCCCCACCGCCCGCCGCGACGGCGCCCGCTTCAACCGGCTCAACGCCCGGGTCATGGCCGGCGAGCGCCTGAGCGAGGACGAGGAGCGCGACTTCTTCGCCAACATGGTGCACAGCCCGGCGCTCATGGAGCACATCGCCGCCCATCCCGAGCTGGGTCCCTTCTTCTTCATCCCCTATCTGTTCACCACCTCGGCCTGGGGCCCGCTCATCCACCCCCGGCGCTCGGTGCTCATCCCCTGCTTGCATGACGAAGGCTACGCCCGCATGGCCGCCGTGCGCCGGGCCTTCGAGAGCGCCCGGGCCATCGCCTTCCATGTGCCGGCCGAACGCGACCTGGGCGCCTCGCTCTACGACCTGAGCCGGGGCGAGCCCCTGGTGCTGGGCGAGGGCATCGACACCGACTGGAGCGCCGACGCGGCGCGCTTCCGCAAGAAGTACGGCGTGGAGGGCCCATTCATTCTCTATGCCGGGCGCAAGGACGCTGGCAAGAACACCCCGCTTCTGGTGCAGTACTTCCTGCGTTACGTGGACGAGCGCGCCGGCGCGGGCGGGCTCAAGCTGCTGCTAATCGGCAACCTGCCTGCGCCGGTCCCCGCCGGTCGCGAGGACGTGGCCGTGGACCTGGGCTTCGTTTCCCGCCAGGACAAATACGACGCCTACGCCGCGGCAAGCGTCTTCGTGCAGCCCTCGCTCATGGAGAGCTTCTCCATAGTCATCATGGAGGCCTGGTTGGCAGGAACGCCGGTCATGGCGCACTCGGGCTGCGCGGTCACCCGCGAGCACGTGGAAAGAAGCGGCGGCGGCCTCCACTTCAACGACTACCCCCATTTCGCCGAGGGCCTGGACCTTATCCTCTCCCGCCAGGCCCTGGCCCGGCGCATGGCCGAGGCTGGCCGTGCCTACGTGCTGGATAACTTCGCCTGGCCCCAGGTGACCGCCCGCTTCGTGGAGCTTATCGCGCGCATCAGCGCGGAGCCCGAGGAGCAGGCCACGGCAACGACACCGGGCGCCCCGGCCGTCCTCAAGACCAGAGAGGCCAGCGGCCCGGCGGTACACCAGATGCTGCCGGACTTCGCCTTTGGCGACGCCATCGGCAACGATGTGCTCGCCATCCAAAAGGCCCTGCAGTCCTGGGGCCTGCGCTCGGAGATATTCGCGGTCAACTCCCACGGCAAAGTACGCCACCTGGCTCGGCCCGCGGCGGACTATGCCCGCCTGGGCCGTCCCGAGGATGTGCTCGTCTTCCATTTTTCCATCGGCCACTCCCTGGCCGACGAGGTGGTGAAGCTCCCCGGGCGCAAGGTCCTGCGCTACCACAACATCACTCCGCCGCACTTCCTGGAGCGGGTCTACCCCGACTCGGCCCGGCGCTGCGTGTTGGGCCGCGAGCAGCTCAAGCGCATGGCCCCGGCCTTCGAACTGGCGCTCGGGGTCAGCGCCTACAATTGCCAGGAGCTGAGCGAGGCCGGCTACGCCCAAGTTGAGGAAACCCCCATCCTTCTGGACCTGGACGTTTTGCAAACCCCGCCCGACGCCCTGGTCGGCGCCCGCTTCGGCGACGGCCGGCCCACGGTGCTGCACGTGGGACGCCTGGTGCCCAACAAGCGCATCGAGGACCTCATCAAGGCCCACTACTGGCTGGCCAGGCTGGTGCCCGGCGCGCGGCTCTTGATCGTCGGCGGCGGCGAGACCAACGCCTACGCCCTGGGCCTGCGCGAGCTGGCGCTCAAGCTGGACGTCCCCGGCGTTCACTTCGGCGGACACGTGAGCAACGCCGCGCTCGCCGCCTACTATCGCGTAGCCCGCCTCTATCTCTGCCTCTCCGAGCACGAGGGCTTCTGCGTGCCCCTGATCGAGGCCATGCACTTCGGCCTGCCCATCGTGGCCTTCGCCGCCGCCGGGGTGCCCGGCACCCTGGGACCGGGCGGAGTGCTGCTAAAGCGCAAGGACCCCCTGCTCACGGCCGAGCTGATGGCTCGCATCCTCACCGACCCCGCCCTGAGCCGGGACCTGGGCCGGGCCGCCAAGGCCAGGCTTGAGGCCTTCCAGCCCAAGGCGGTGCGGGCCAGGCTCAAGCAAGTGCTAAACCAACGCCTGGGCTTGGGGTTGGGCGCGTGAGGGCGGGGCTGGTCTGGGACGGCCGGGGCCTGCAAAGCGGCTTCAAGGCCCACAAGGAGCGCGGCATCGGCCGCTACGCCAAGAACCTGCTGGCCGCCTTGGCGCCCCTGCTGGAGCCGGGACAGCTGGAACTGCTCTATCAGTCCAACCTGCCCGCGCCCACACTGCCCACCACGACCGCGGCCGCCGGACCCAAGCTCTTGCCCGCCGCCTACGCCCCGGCCTGGCTGCCCATCGGCAAAAGGCTCATCAGCCACCATCTGCTGGTGCGCCGGCAGCTCAAGGAGGCCTGGGACCAAGGCAAGGTGGTCCATTTCATCAGCCACTTGGACGCCCCCGCCCGTGTAGGCCCGCGCACGGTGCTGACCGTGCACGACCTGATCGCCCAGCGCATGGAGCGGCTTTACCGCACCGGCAAGACCCCGGTCCGCTTCCGCCTAGAGCGCTGGCTGGAGACCCGCTGCCTTTCCCAAGCCGCGGCCATCATCGTGCCCAGCCGCCAGACCCGGGACGACCTCATGGAACTCCATGGCCTGGCCCCGGAGCTGATCCGGGTCATCCCCGAGGCCGCCGACCCGGGCCTGGCCCCGCTGGAGGACTTGACGCGGCGAGAGGAGGTCCTGCGTTTCCGGGGTCTGGACCCCGCCCGGCCCTTCTGGCTCTACCTGGGCGGCATCGACCAGCGCAAAGACGTGGGCAGCCTGCTCAAGGCCCTGGCCGCGCTCAAGGAACAGGAAGTGCCCGGCGAGCTGGTGATGGCCGGGTCCATCGAAGGCGACAAGCAGTATCCGGGCCTGCTCAAGGAGATCGAACGCCTGGGCCTGGGCGGACGGGTGCGCATGCTCGGCTACGTGTCCGATGCCGAACTGCCGGCCCTGTTCAGCGCCTGCCTGGCCTTCGTCTTCCCCTCGCTCTACGAGGGCTTCGGCCTGCCGCCCCTGGAGGCCATGGCCTGCGGCGCGCCGGTGGTGGCGATCAAGGCCTCTGCGGTGCCCGAGGTGGTGGGCGAGGCTGGTATACTGGTCGAACCGGGCGACGCGGCGGCCCTGGCCCAGGCCTTGAAGGCCCTGGCCACCATCCCCGAACTGGCCGCCGAACTCAGGGGGAAGGGCCGCCTTCAAAGCGCGCGCTTCTCCTGGGAAGGCGCCGCCCGGCATACCCTGGCCGTTTACGAGGAGGCGGCGGGTGAGCGCACTGCCTCGGGATGAAAAACAGGACGGCTGGCTCTTCCAGACCGGCATGGCCATTTTTCAGGCCCTTGGCGTCTGGTGGATCTGGCCGCGGCTTCAGCTGCCCATGCTGGGCCGGGAGGAGGTCTGGTTCGCCCTGGCCTGGTTCCTGCTGCTGGCCGGGCCGGCGGCGGCCCAGCGCTGGCTGCCCCTGCGCCCCGAGGGCCTGGCCGAGCCCGAGGAACCGACCCTGCCCAGCCGGGCCTGCGGCCAGGGCTCCTTCCTGCTGGCCCTGGTCTTTCTGGGGGCCCTCGTAGCCGGCGGCCAACTGGGCAACTACAAGCTCTGGCTGGGCATCATCTACCTGCTGGCGCTCACCCTGCGCCTGGCCGGCCTGACCCTGGACCTGCGCGACCGCCTGGGCGGCCGGGCCGAGGGCGACCCCCTGCCGCTCCTGGCCGCCGCGGCCATCTCCATCCTGGCCTGCCTGCTCATCATCCCCTGGGTGCGCCCCGAACTCTGCGCCATCTGGCCGCCCTCCCTCAAGGCCCTGGCCACGCCCCTGGCCGCCTCCCTGCTCTGGGGAGCCATTTCCGGGGCGGCCCCGCTGGCGGTGCGGCTCTGGGGGTCCGGCCACCGCGCGGCCTGGCTGACCTACCTGGCCGTGGGCCTGGGGCCGGGACCGGCCTTGGCCGTGGGCATGCTCAACCTCTGGCAGCTCAGCCTGGCCTTCCTGGGTCTGGCCGGCCTGATCCTGCTGCGCCTGGTTACGCGCCGTCCACCGGTCCCCGTCGCCGGCGGGAGCCAGGCATTGCCTCTCTATTGGCTTTTGCGGGCCCTGCTCCTGCTGTGGTGGGGGGTGGGTGTGGCCCTGACCCTGGCCGCGGCTTGGTGGCAGCCCCGCGCAGGCGGGCTGATCACCGAAAATCTCTGGCTGCGGGCGATTGGCCTGGGGGCCTTCCTGGTGGCCTGCCTGGGGCTCTTGGCCGAGTACTCGCTGCCCCTGCTGGGGCGGCCCAGCCTGGTGCGCAACGCCAGCCAACGCAAGACCCTGGGGCTGATCATGACCGCCCTGGCGCTCCTGGCCTCGCTATCGCCACTATTGGGAGTACGCACCGCCGCCGCGCCCCCCCCGCCGCCCATGCTCACCGAAAAGCCCAGGGCTGAACTCCTGCCCGCGCCGATCAGCCTGAACCCCCAGAACCCCGAGGTGACTCTGCCGGTGCCCACCTGGCTGACCAGGATAAGCCGCATCTTCGTGGTGAGCCTTCTGACCAGCGCCGCCGAGGTGCCCCAGGGCGAGGCGGTGGCCCAGCTGGTGGCCACCGACGACCAGGACATCCCCCACATCTACAACCTTCGCGCCGGGGTGGACACCGCCGAGTGGGCGCTGAGCAAACGCGACGTGGCGGCCATCGCCCGGCACACGGCGGCGCGCACCGCCCAGAGCTGGGTGGTCTACGCCCCCACCGGCGAGGCCTTCGAGTCACGCAACTACTACACCGGCCTTTTCCTGGGCACCGAGGTCAACCGCCTGAAAAGCTTGAGCCTGCGGTATCTCTACCGCAACCCGCCGAACCGCCCGCCGGTCACTCTGGACCTCAAGCGCGTTTTCCTCAATTAGCGCTCAAACAACTCGTTTGAACGCTAATTGGCATCAGAACTCCAGAATGGTCCAGCTTCGTTTCAATGCCTCGCGTTTGAGCTGGGCATCGGGGTTTACCGCGCAAGGGTTGCCCACGATCGAGAGGATGTGCCGATCCGAAAAGTGGTCGCCGTAGGCGTAGCAGCAGGAGAGGTCCAGACCGTGGCTTTGGGCCAGCTCGCGCACCAGGCGCTCCTTCTCGTGGCCGTAGGGCCGCTGGTTGCAGAGCCTGCCGCTCAGGCGGCCGTCCTCCATCCCCAGGCGGGCCGCCAGGGTCAGATCAGCCTTCAGTTCCCCGGCCAGAAGTTCGGCCAGGGGCTGCAGAGTACCGGTGAGCAGGACCACCAGATGCCCCCGGCCCCGGTGCTGGGCCACCCGCCGGCGACCGGCCGGGCTTATCAAAGGGGCTATGTCGCTCTGAAAGCAACGCCGGGCCAAGCGTAACAGGTCGCCGGGGTCCTTGTGGCGCAAGTGATATTTGTTGGTCTTGGTCAGGCCCCCACCCACCTCGCCGAGGTTGCGCGCCAAAAAGCACAGGTAGCGGGCAAGATCGCGGGGTGTGAGAAAGCCCTCGCGAATAAGGCGATAGACGAAAACCCGCTCCATGGAGCGCGGTCCCACCAGGGTGCGGTCCACGTCGAAGAAGGCTGCCACGCGGTGGTTGGAGGCCAAGGCAGGCCCTTTCCCTTTGACCGGGTCATTCCAAAAGCGCCCGGATGTCCAGGACCACCGGTATCGCGCGTATGATGCAGAGGAACACCGATAAGTATACCAAAATTTCGCTGGCCGCCGGAACCCAGCCCCAGAGCGAAGGATCGGCCATCATCCTCGCCAGACCCAGGCTCCAGGCCAGTCCGCAGAAGGCCGCGCCCTTGGCCAGCCCGTAGAGGCCGCGCATCAAGCGTCCGGCCACCAGGAATCGCCCCAGGGGCGAGTGCATCATACCGAAGGCGCTTTGCCCCCTGGCCAGGGCGTAGCTTCTGAGTCCGTCGATCACGAAGCTGCGGGTGATGAAGATCAGAGGGACCCATACCGCGACTTGATCCTGGCTGGCGAAGACGATCCACAGCGCGTTCTCCACCACCCGGTCGATGGCGATATCCAGCACGCCGCCCAGGTCGGTGACCTGGTTCTTGTAGCGGGCGTAAAAGCCGTCGAACCAGTCCATTAGGTAGAGCACGGGCAGCAGGCCCAAGGCCGCGAAGGCGGTCAAAGGTGAGTTCAGGCTCAGGAGCCAGGCCACGAGCATGAGCAGGGGCAGGCGCGAAAGGGTTATAATATTAGCTATGGACATGCGCGGAGGCATCGACAGCTCCCAGTCCGGCGCTGGCGTAAAGCCGGGCGCACGCGATTCAGTCTAGGTTAGCGAAAGATGCCTGTCAACTTTGGCGGGCCGGTGGACGGCGGTCGGGGAGGCTGATTATGACGCGCTGGGCTGTGCGTATCGCGGTGGTATTGGCGGGTCTGGCCCTTTGCGGCGCGGGCGCGGCCTGGGCGCTCACCGCCGACGAGGTGCTCCGCCTAAAAAAGGCCGGAGTGAGTGACGAAACGATCCAGAAGATGATCGAGCAGGACAAGAAAGGCGGCGCCCAGCAGGGGCCGGTGACCGAGACCAGGGATCAAGTGATCTACCGGGCCGGGCCCACCGACGAGGAAATCGAGAGCCGTGAACGCCATGAGCGCCGCAAGGAGGACCGGGCCCTGGACGCGATGGGCAACGTGATAATCGATCAGCGCCGAGGGCTGCCACCGCCGCGTGGCGCTGGCGGCGGCTCAGGCTCGGGCAATTAAGCCTGGGTGTCGGCCGGCAGAAAGTCGCCGCGGTTGAACTTGAGGCTCTGCACCATGGAGGTCACCGCTACTTCCTGGAGCAGGCCGTAAAGCTTGTCGGAGGGGTCGAGCTTGTCCAGCACCTGGGTCAGGCCCTTGACCTCGCTGTCCAGGTCCTTGAGGATCATGGCCACGTCCTTGAGCGATTTGCGTCCGTCGCCCAAAGCCTGCTCGTAGCGTTCCAGGGTATCCAGGGCCCGCCCCGCGTGCATGAGGCCCTCGGTGTGCTCTGGGCTCAGCTCGGCTTGGGTCAGGGGCGGTTTGGCGCCCTGGATGGTTGACAAAGGATCGAAGGAAGCGGCCGGACCAACCTTGCCGCCCTCGCCCACGCGCGAGGCGGCCTCCTCCAACACCTGGCGGAAGGCCTTGTCTCCCTCTGCGCGTTGGGCTTTACGCCCCGCGGTCCCGCCTGGCGCGGCTCCCGGCTGGATCTGGTCTATCTTGGTCATGGGGCGGCTTCCTTTTTTTGCTCTTAATCCCGAATTATAGGCCGGCCCGGAGCGCGGGGCAAGCGGCGGTCTTTCGCCGGCGGCATTGCAGCCCGCCGTCAGGAACTATATCGGCCACCCTACCCCGCCCCTTAACAAAAAACGCCAAGCCGCGCAATTTTATTCACAGCTGGGAATGAATCGCTCCCTGGCGGCCAGCCGCTAAGGCAGGCCCGCGAAATTGGCGATGACCTGGCGGCCGGTGTGGGCCTGATAAAAGGCCAGCCCCAGAACCAGGAGATTGCCCAGGCCGTGGAGCAAGGGCAGGACCTTGCGCTGGGCGGGGGAGCCGGCCAGGTAGAGGCCGCTGATGAGCCCGAAGAGGGCCAGCGGCAGCAGGATCAGTCCGCCCCAGGCGTGCTCCCCGGTGGCCAGCCAGGCCTTGCCCTGCAGCCTGACCATGGCCAGGCCCCCGATCATGCCCAGGATAAAGCCGCCCAGGCAGAACTCGCCCAACAGGATGTGACGGCGGCGGCGGAATATCCTTTTGCTTTTCAGATGAATTGTGACGAAACGGGGCCAGGCCAGGACCAAGGCCCACAGGCCCAGGGCCAAGGCCAGCAACTGTAGGATTGGGTGAACGTAGAGCAGCATGGCGGTCAAACCCGGAGCCCCCGAGAGGGCTCCGGTCCCTGGCGGTTACTTCTTGAACTTGTGGGCGGCCAGGTAGTCGTTAGC
>JAJZPI010000082.1 GCA_021811275.1 Deltaproteobacteria bacterium | reverse complement strand
GATGGTTGTTCAGGTGGACCTCCGGGTAAGAGTCTGGTTGACCGCTAATCACCAGTCTCCAACCTTGGAACCATGTGGACAACCTCTTTAGCATCTACAATTAGGCCGCCGTCAAAAAGGCAAGGCGCTCTCCAGCAATGATATCTCGAACTGTCCGGCCAAGCCTTGCCGAGGAAGGGATATTCCCGGGCCGGGATATTACTGGCTGGGAAATGCTTGTTCCCATGGCTTAAACTGTAGTTGTAAGCCAAAGTTCCAGACGATGTACTGCTGATCGGGAGATATTGATAATGAAGAAAGACATACCCCAGCGGGTGGAGGAACTCGAGGCCCGCTACCGGCTGATAGCCGACAATTTGGTAGACGCCATATGGGTCATGGATGTCCAAACCTTCACCTACGATTTCATCACCCCATCCATCGAGAAGATCAGCGGGTATCCCGCGGAGGAATTCATCGGCGTTGGAGTGAGCAAGCGGGTGACGCCAGAAACCTTCAGAGTCTTGAAGGAGGCTCTGGACGAAGAAGTCGGCCTGAGTCAGCAGGGCATCACCCGCAAACGGACCATGGAAATCGAGATGATTCATAAGCAGGGTCATACCTACTGGGTGGAAATTACGGCCAAGTTCATCAAGGATGATAATGGCCGCCTCAAGGTTGCCGGGGTCAGCAAGGAGATCAGCCATCGCAAACGCGCGGAGCGGGAACGTGAAGCCCTCATCCAAAAACTTGGCAGGGCGCTGGCCGAAAAGGAGAACCTGATTAAAGAGAACAAGCTGCTCAGGTCGCTGCTGCCAATATGCGCCGGATGCAAACGAATCAGGGATGAAGATGGGCGCTGGTGGCCTCTGGATGCCTATATCAAGGCCCATACCAACACTGATTTTACCCACACCATATGCGAAGAATGCCAACGGGTTTATTACGGAGATATCATGTAAGGGCGATGGAAACGGGTATTTAGCTTCTGGCCCCGAACCGGCCGGGGCTTCTTGGCGCGCCCGGCGGGTTCAGGATGGCCGCTGAAGGCGATTCTCATGGATGGCGTGGGGCTCAATGGGTTGGCGGGTGGGGAGCGGGATTTGCCTTGGCAAGGAAGGGCGCGGCGTGCCAATTTGAAAGTTGGTTCTTGGTCCGGTGGCACTTTTTGGTCTTAATTGAGCGATGCCGCAGGCCTAGACCAACAAGGGAATGCGGCGTCAGCCGAATGATCCAGGTTGACATCCATCACGGTTTCCGGCGGGAGGAGCAGGCGCGCCCCGTCGTTCATGGGAGGTGGTGATGGCCGGCGGCAAACTGCACTATGGCTGGGTGGTGGTGGGGGCTGGTCTGCTGGTGACCATCGGCGCACACGGCTTCGGACGAATGTCATATACCCTCATCCTGCCGGCCATGAAGGATGGCTTGAGCCTGGACTACGCCGAACTGGGTCTATTGGGAACGGGCAACTTCGTGGGCTACCTGATAATGGCCGTGGCTGGGGGCTTGCTGGCCGCGCGCTGGGGCAGCCGCCTGGTGATAACCATTTCGCTCGGCCTTATGGGCCTGACCATGATCTTAACCGGTTTGGCCCATAGTTTCGCCTGGGCCTGGTCCATGCGTTTTCTGACCGGACTTGGCAACGGCGGGGCCTATGTGCCGGCCATGGCCCTGGGCTCTGCCTGGTTCGCGGCCAACCGGAGGGGTTTCGCCACGGGCATCGTCTCCGCCGGCATCGGCGGGGGCACCATGATCGCCGGAATCCTGGTCCCCCTGGTCCTGACCGCCGATAGCCAGGAGGGGTGGCGGCAGGCTTGGTACATCTTGGGCGGGGCGGTACTGGCCATTGCGGCGTTGGCCGCCTGCCTGGTGCGCGCCCGGCCCCAAGAGATGGGGCTCTCCCCGGTGGGCGTCGATCCCGCCTCGGAGGCGGCAGCCACGTCCCCGACCCGGCCCGGAGGCCTGGCTTGGGGCTCGGTCTTTCGGGTTGGCGCGGTCTGGTATTTGGGTCTGGTTTACATGATGTACGGTTTCTCCTACATCATCTACGCCACCTTCTTCGCCGCGTACCTTGTCAAGGAACTGGGCCAGAGCAACGCCATGGCAGGGGGGCTATGGGCCCTGGTCGGCGGGTTGAGCATCTTCTGCGGGGTATTGTGGGGGGGCATCTCGGACAAGTTGGGACGAGGCCGGGGGGCGGCCCTGGCCTATTTCACCCTGGCTATTTCTTATCTGATCATGGCGCTGCTGCGCATGCCGGCCGGCTTCTATCTTTCGGCCGTCATCTTCGGCCTGACCGCCTGGAGCATCCCCACCATCATGGCCGCTGCCGCCGGCGACCAGGTGGGCCCGTCCCTGGCTCCGGCGGGCCTGGGGTTCATAACCCTTTTCTTCGGCCTTGGGCAAGCGCTGGGTCCGGCGGTGGGGGGGTATCTGGCCGATGCCGCCAAGTCCTTCGTTCTCCCCTTGCTGCTGGCCACCGCCGTTTCTTTGCTGGGGTCGGTCCTGGCCTGGCGTCTGCGGCCACGGCCGGCCAAGGTCTAAGCGGCCCATAACCATCGAGGAGTTTGCCGGCCATCAGCGCGCGTCAAAGCCGCTGCGGGCGTTTAGCGCATCAGCAGGCGGGCCTGGGCCACGGGCGAGGCGGCTTGCACAGGCCCAATCGCCGGAGTTCATTGGTAGCCGAGGAAACGGGCAAGGAAAGGAGGGCAAAAGCTATCGCTGGCGACCTCCGGAGCATCCGGCGCAAGGCGGCCCGGGGCCGCACCCGCTCCGCCGGCAGCCACCCGGGGATCCGGTCAAAACCGCGAACCGCGATTTTGTAGGACCGCCTCTCCGCCATCCCTGAAGCATCCCAACCACCCGTAGGGCGTACGATGGCTGATGAGAGGCCGCGCTGCTGTATTTCTTACTCTAATCCTGTGTTTCCTGACCTAACCAAGACCCCGCGCGAATCGGCTCCTGCTTGGCGCCGGATTTCCGGCTCGACGTCAGCGAGCCGGCCAGTGACGGCGCCTTGACAGCCGGGCCGGCGGACAGTATAAATCCGATTAAGTACTCACTCAAATCCGTGCGCCATAACCCACCATTATTAGACGCGTTATTTGAATGGCAACTGAAGAAAACCTAAAAATTATCGGTAAATGCCCGGCCTGCCAGGGCCCGGACCGGCGCGAGGCGGTACGCAAGGCTGCCGTCACCTTGTTCGCCAAGAAGGGCTTTCACGCCACCAGCACCGCCGAGGTGGCCAAGCTGGCCGGGGTTTCCGAAGGCACCATTTTCTACTACTTCGGCAGCAAGGAAGGCATCCTCCTGGATCTGTTGTCCGAGGTCAACCTCAAGTACCGGCAGCGCATGGCCAAGGTTTTGGAAAAAGCTCCAGACGGACTCAGCGCGGTTCTGGCCGGCGTGGAGTTTCATTTCAAGCAGGTGCGCCAGCATTCGCGTCTGCTGACCCTGTTGGTGCGCGACCTGCCCGCCAGCTTGGGCCGGGGCGAATCCGAGCCCAGGGAGTTCATGCGCCGTCAGACCGCTTTGATACTTGAGGTGATGTGCCAAAGCCTGCGCAGAGGCCAGGAAGACGGCAGCGTGGCGGCCGACCTGCCGGTGATGGAAACAGCCCTGCTCATCCGCAGCCTGCTCATCGGCGCCACCCGCCTGCTTTTGCTGAAGCTGGCGCCGGAGGTGGACTACGTGGGCCAGGCGGTTGGTTTCTGCCGCCGCGCCCTGGCCCCCTGCCCTTGAAGCTCCAGTCGCCGAGGTTGAACATGTTCGCCAAGCGCCTGTTGGCCTGCCTGCTGCTGATGCCCCTGCTTGCCCTGTGCACATACGTCCCTGCCGGCCGGGCCGCCGGCGATGCGCCGGAAGATGGCCGGACCTTGAGCCTGCGCGAGGCCCTGCTCCAGGGCATCCGCCACAACCTGGACCTCAACATGGCCGAGGTTGAGGTGCCGCAGGCCCGCCTGGGAGAAACCGTGCAGGAGTCCCGCTTCGATCCTGTGCTGGAGGCCAAGGCGGGAACCTCCAGCCAGAAGCTACCCAGCGCCTCGGCCTTCAGCGTGGACAACCTGGAGCGGCTGGACGCCTCCCTGGCCAGCGTCGGGGTCAAGAAGACCTTCGAGACCGGCCTGGAATCCACCCTGGCGCTCAAAACCATGGGCGTGGACAGCAACTCGGCCCTCATCACCGGGATGAACCCCTACTACCGCAACTATGTCGAGCTGGACCTCACCCAGCCCGTGCTGCGCAACGCCGGCACGGCGGTCAACACCGCCGGAGTGAACATGGCCAGGAATCAAAGCGGCCAGAGCGAGTACGCCCTGCTGGAGCAGACCCAACAGCTGGCCGAGAAGATCGAATTGGCCTATTACGACCTGGCCCAGGGACGCGAGGTTTTAGCCCAGCGCCGCCGCGCCCTGGCTCTGGCCCAGGAGCTGTGGAAGGCCAACCAACAGCGCTTTCAGGCCGGCCTGGTGCCGGTTACGGAAGTCCAGCAGGCCGAGAGCGCCATGGCCTCCCGCGAGGAGAAGGTGGTGGGGGCCGAACAACAGGTGGAGGTCGTCTCCAATCGCCTGAAGGACCTGCTGGAGCTGACGCCCTCCCGGGGCGGGTGGCCCGGCCCTCTGGTCAGCGACCCTCTGCCCGAGCAGCAGGCCCCCACGCCTTCAGCCCAAGAGGCCGTGGCGCGCGCGTTCCAGATTCGTCCGGACCTCTTGCGCCAGCGCCTGGCCTTGGAATACCTGGATGTGCGCGTGGCCTATCTGGAAAACCAGCGCCTGCCCAGGCTGGACCTGGAAGCCAGCCTTGCCCTCAACGGCTTTTCCGGCACCAACCGCGGCGGCGACACCCCCGGCACCGTTACCGACAGCCCCTATGACGGCCCCTATGGCGGAGCCTGGCGGGATGCCCTGGGCGGCGAGGGCTACGAGGGTTACGTGGGGGTCAGGCTTTCATACCCGCTGGGCAACCGCGCCGCCGACTCGCGCTGGCAACAGGCCCGGCTCCAGAAACAACGGGCCCTTTACCAGTTGAAACGCTTGGAAGGCTCGGCCGAAACCGAGATCAACAACGCCATGGTCGACATCGAGCGTAGCCGGGAGAGGCTGGGGGTGGCACGCCGCCTGGAGGGCCTGGCCCAGACCACCCTGGACCAGGAGATGCAGCGTCTGGCGGGGGGACTCAGCGACACCTTTCATATCCTGAGCTTCCAGGAAAAGGTGGTGGAGGCCCATGTGAGCGCCGCCACCGCCCTGGCCGACCTGGCCCGGGCACAGGCCAGGTTCTGGCGGGCGGCGGGCGACAACCTGACCCGGTTCGCCATCGTGCCCCGCCTGCCGCAACCGGCGGCAGCGCCGGCGCAACCGGCCAGTTAGACCACCAAGAGCCATGGAGAAGGCCAGCCATGCCCAGCGATGAGGAAAAGAAGGACCAACTGCCCTTGGAGGAGGACGACCTGCGCCAAGCCCAGGCCGCAGCGCGGGACTTGCGCCAGCGCCGGGGCGGACTGGATCGCAAGCTGATCGTCCGTATCGCCGTGGCGGGGCTGCTGGTGGCGGCGGGCCTGTATCTGGCTCCCAAGGTGGTCAACGCCTTTACGCATGAGGAAACCGACAACGCCCACATTGACGGCACCATCGTCCCGGTGAGCGCTCAGGTCGGCGGCAAGGTGGTCCGCCTGCTGGTGGCCGACAACCAGGAGGTCGCCCAGGGACAGCCCCTGCTGGAGATCGAGCCCAGCGACTACCAGCTGGCGATGGATGCCCGCCGCCAGGCGCTGGAGGCAAGCCAGGCGCAGGAAAGGCGTATCGCCTCCGCCCGTCAGGAAGCCCTGCGCGGGGTGGAGCAGGCCCGGGCCGCCCTCAAGGTGGCCGCGCAGGAGACCGAGTACAGCCGGCGCGAGGTGGAGCGGCACCGGCCCCTGGTGGATTCCAATCTGGTCTCACGGAGCCAGTACGACCGCGTGGTCACCCAGGCCGAACAGGCCGGCACCCGCCGCCAGGCGGCGAGCGCCGCTCTCGGCAAGGCCGAGGCCGGGGTTCAAACCCTGGAGGCCGAACTGACCGCCCAGGGCTTCCGCACCAAGGAGGCCCGCGAGGCCCTGGCCCTGGCCGAACTCAACCTCTCACGCACGCTGGTAAGGGCCCCCTTGAGCGGGACGGTGGTCAAGCGCAGCGTGGAGGTGGGAAAGTTCGTGCAGGTGGGCCAGTCGCTGCTGGCGGTGGTGGACCCCCAGGCGGTGTGGGTGGTGGCCAACTTCAAGGAGACCCAGATCAAGCGCATACGCGTGGGGCAGCCGGTTGTTGTGGAGGTGGACGCCTATCCCGGCTACCGCATCCAGGGCCGCGTGGACAGCTTTCAGGCCGGCACCGGCTCGGCCTTCAGCCTGCTGCCGCCCGAAAACGCCACCGGCAACTTCGTCAAAATCGTCCAGCGCCTGCCGGTGAAGATCCTCCTGGACGACCCGCCCGACCCCCGGCGACCGCTGTGGCCGGGCATGTCGGTGCTGCCTTCCGTGGACGTGCGCGCCAAAGGCTGAGAGCCGGCGCCGGCCCGTCTCCGGCGGTTGGCTTCCCAAGGCTGGATGGAACGCTAGGCCGGAACCCCGCCCCGGCCGGGAGGGATGAGACCCTTGCCCCCGCAAGCGCCCAACAAGTGGATGGTGACCATCACCATGATGACCGGCACCATCATGGCGGCCCTGGACATGAGCATCGTCAACGTGGCCTTGCCCTTCATGCGTGGCAACTTGGGAGCCTCGGTGGAGGAGATCACCTGGGTCACCACCGGCTACATCCTCTCCAATGTCATCATCATGCCCATCATAGGGCTCTTGAGCGATCGTTTCGGCCGCAAGCGTTTCTACATGCTCAGCGTGGTGCTCTTCAGCCTGGCCTCGGCCCTCTGCGGCCTGGCCTGGGACCTGCCCTCCATGGTGGTCTTCCGAGTCTTGCAAGGCATGGGCGGGGGGGCCTTGATCCCGGTTTCCCAGGCGGTGCTGCGCGAGACCTTTCCATCCGAGGAGCAGGGCATGGCCATGGGTATATATGGCCTGGGAGTGGTCATGGGGCCGGCCTTCGGCCCCACCCTGGGCGGCTGGCTCACCGACAATTTCTCCTGGCCCTGGATATTCTATATAAATGTCCCCGTGGGTATCATCAATCTGCTGCTGGTGCAGCGCTACATGCAGGACCCGCCCCACCTGGTCCGTGACCGGAGCAGGATCGACCTGTTGGGGTTGTTCCTGATGAGCGTGGGCCTTGGCTCCTTGCAGCTCATGCTGGAGAAGGGCCACCGCGAGGACTGGCTGGAGTCTGATTTCATCCGCCTGCTGGCGGTGCTGACCATGGCGGGTCTGGCCTTGTTTGTCTGGCGGGAGCTGCGGACCAAACGACCGGCGGTGGACCTGCGCCTGCTCAAAAACGCCACCTTCGCCGCCGGCACCTTCCTGGGCGGCTGCCTGGGAGTGGCCCTGTTCGCCAGCTTGTTCCTGGTGCCCTTGTTTCTGCAGCAGCTCATGGGATACCCCGCCCTGGACGCCGGCCTGGTGCTCATGCCCCGCTCGCTGGCCATGGCTCTGGCGATGCCTTTGGCCGGCCGCCTTTACAACCGCCTGGGCCCTCGCCTGCTCATCGCCATGGGCATGCTGGTCACGGCCTACAGTTTCTGGGACTTCGGCCGGCTCAGCCTGGAGGTGGGCTTTTGGGATCTCCTGGTGCCCCAAGTTTGGCAGGGCCTGGGCTTTGGCATGATATTCGTGGCCTTGAGCACCGTATCTCTGGCCGATATCGCCAGGCCCAAGATAACCGCCGCCAGCGGGCTCTACAACGTGGTGCGCCAAGTGGCCGGCAGCGTGGGCACCGCCTGGGGGGCCACGGCGCTGACCAGCAACACCATCGCCTACCGCGGTGAACTGGCCCAGCACCTTACTCCCTACGGCACGGCGGTGAGCCAATGGCTGGCCGGTGTGGGCGCCGGCCTGGCCAGCCGCGGCGGGCAGATCTCCGAGGCGCCAGCCCAGGCCTTGATGCTCCTGGAAGGCCAGCTGGAGCGGCAAGCCATGATGTTGGCCTTCAACCGGGTGTTTTTCATGTTCCTGGTGATGTTTCTGGCCTGCCTGCCCCTGGCGGTTTTTCTGCGCCGGGGCAAGGGCGGAGCCGCGGCGGCGGAGGCGGTCGCCGAATAGAGGAGGGTGCGCGCCATGAGCCAGACCATCGCCTTGACCATATCCCGCCAAGTGGCCAGCGGCGGAGATCCCCTGGGCCGCTTGCTGGCCCAACGCCTGGGATTTACCTTCCTGAACCGGGCCATTCTGCGTGAATCGGCCCTGCACCTGGATAAGAATCCTCAGGCCGCAGGGGTTGCGGGAGATCGCCCCGCTGGTTTCTGGGCTAACCTTTTGTCCATGTTCGCCGTGAGCGGCCAGCCCCTTACCGGAGGTCCGGCCCCAATGGCCTCCTATGCCGGCGACCGGCACCTCTTCGAGGCCGAGGCCGGCATCATCTCCGAAGTGGCCGCACGCTGGGATATCGTGCTGGTGGGCCGCGGAGGTTTCTCGGTGCTGGCCAACCACCCCGGCCTGGTCAGCGTCTTCATCATGGCCCCTCGCCTCGATCGGGCCCGGGCCCTGCTGGAGGGATTGATGCTGGCCAGCCTGGACGAGGCTTTGGAGGTGCTCGACACTTGTGACCGCGAGCGCGGAGAGTTCCTAGAGACCATGACCGGCCGGCGCTGGAGCGAGGCCACCAATTACCATCTTTGCCTGGACATTGGCAGGCTGGACCTTCAGACGGCCGCCGACATGATAGTCACCATGGTGGAGAAGACCCGCCAATCCTGGAAGCCCTGAAGCCGTCCTTTCGCTCGTCGTGGCCAGTGGCCTCTCTAAGCCGCGGACAGTAAACTTTTTGTAAGACCTTCCCGAAACCTTTCCGGACCAGACCTGGCGAGGGCTGGCAGTTTTGCCCGCCGACGGGCCGTTATGCAAGAATTCTTGTTGTGCCGACCAGCGGAACCGTCTCAGAATATATAAATAAATAATTAACCACGACCGTGCGGGCGCTTTACCAAACACTGGAGAGAAGGGCCATGGTCGGAAAGCCGATCCAACCGGCCAGCGCCAAGAAATGGGCGTTGGCAATTGTTTTGAGCCTGGCCGGCTTGGCTTTGGCGGCCGTGCTGGCCTTCGGGCAGACCTCGGCCGAACCGGGCAAGTCCAGCCCGGGCAAGAAGGACGGTACCGAGGTCGACCCCAAAGTAGAGAACCAACCGGCCGCGCCCCACCCCCCCCCGACCCCGGGCCTGGTGACTTATATCCCCTCCTTCGACGGCCAGGGGGCTGACTACCTTCTCCTGGCCTGGAGCGACAGCGGCATGCGCCTGGCTAGCGACTGCGACAAGTTCTTCAGCCTGGGGCCTCCGCTGGTCAGCTTCCGGGCCCAATTGGTCAGGCGAGGCCCGCAACCGGCCCTGGTCACCCACGGGGTGACCCTGCGCTACGCCATGGATGGGGTTGCATCACCTTCAAGCACCTCGCGATATTGGGAGTTCTCCCAGGCGCTGGCCGGAAAATGGCTGGCTCCGGACACCGGTCCCGGCGGTAACCGGCAGCGAGGCGAGATGAAGGCCGGCGATAAGATATTTTCCGCGGAGGGTGTCCCCCTCGCGCCGGTGGCCGCCGACGGCTCCTTCCTGCCTTATCCCACCGTGATGGTGGAGGCCCGCGATTCGGCCAGCGGCCGGCTCCTGGCCCTGACCCGGGCGGTGCTGCCGGTCACCACCCAGCTGGGCTGCGCCAAATGCCATGGCGGTGGCCAGAACGGCACCGGCATCTCTGACGCTACCGCCGCCAACATCCTCAAGGCCCACGACAAGAACAGCCGAACCAAGCTTTTGGCCAAGGCCAAGGCCGGCCACCCCCGCTCCTGCGCGGAATGTCATGGCGCGGACAAGCCAGAGATGCGCCTCTCGGCCTCCTTGCATGGTTTCCACGCCACCAAGCTGCCGGGCCAGGACGCCTCCGCCTGCGGCTTTTGCCACCCTACGGATCCCCCGACTTCTTTCTTCCGGGGAGTGCATCACCAGCGCGGATTGGACTGCTCCCGCTGCCACGGTTTGTTGGAAGACCACGCCTTGGGCCTGCTCAAGGCCGAGCAGGCAGCTGGCAAGGGCGACGACGCCGACAAGCTCATGATCAAGATCAAGCCGCGCGGCGGGGAGACAACGGCGCGTATTGCCTGGGCCATGGAGCCCGACTGCAACGGCTGCCATGACTTCGTGAACAGGCCCAAGCCAAACGCTACCGCCTTCGGCAAGTGGAACAAGGACGCCGCCACCATCTACCACCAGCGCCGGGACGACACCATGGGCCTGGCCTGCGCCGCCTGCCATTCCTCGGCCCACGCCATCTATCCGGCCCTGAACCCCTTTGGCCGCGACCGCGACAACATTCAGCCGAGGCAATACATGGGCCGGGCCAAGGCCATCGGCGCGGCAGGCGACTGCGGATTGTGCCACCCCGGCATACTGGATTCTCAGGAATCGGTTCACCACCCGATCCCCAAGCCGGTGGGGACAACCGTGAGCGTCCTTTCGGGGTTTGAGGCGCGCATGCCGGGGGTGCTCTTACCACATCAGGCCCATGCCAATGAGGATTGCCGCACCTGCCACCACACGGGTTACACCGACGGCCAGAGCCTGAGCTGCTCCACCGGCGGCTGCCACGATCAGAAAACCGGGGAAGCCGACCCGCGCTATTTCCGCAATGCCTTCCACGGACCGGGCTCCAGCTGCAATTACTGCCACCAGCAGAGGCGCAAGGCCGGTCTGGCTAGCGGGCCGGTGGAGTGTGGCGGATGCCACGTGTTGACCCGCTGAGGCTTCATGCATTGAGGCGCGGCCGAGAGGCGCGCGTTCAAGGAGAGCGGTATGAGCATTAGCAGACGGCAATTCCTCAAGCTGACCGCCACCGCCGGAGGGGCGGCGGCCTTGAGCCAGCTCGGATTCGACCTTTCCCCGGTTAGGGCCTACGCCTACGAGTTGTATACCAAGCCGGCCAAGGTGACCCACTCGGTCTGCTGCTACTGCGCCGTGGGCTGCGGCCTGCTGGTGTTCACAGACAAGCGGACCGGGCGGGCCATCAACATCGAGGGCGACCCCGAGCACCCCATCAACGAGGGCACGCTCTGTCCCAAGGGCTCCTCCATCTGGCAAACCACCGAGGCCAGCCCGCGGGTGACCAAGGTCCTCTATAGAGCGCCCCACTCGGACAAGTGGGAGGAGAAGTCCTGGGCCTGGGCCCTGCCGCGCATCGCGGCCAAGGTTAAGGCGGTGCGCGACTCCTCCTTCGAGCTGAAAAACGACAAGGGGCAGACGGTCAATCGCACCCGGGCCCTGACCTCCCTGGGGTCGGCGGCCATCGACAACGAGGAGGGCTGGCTATACCAGGCCATGCTGCGCGCCCTGGGGCTGGTCTACATCGACAGCCACGCCCGCATCTGCCACAGCTCCACGGTGGGCGCCCTGGCGGAGTCCTTCGGACGCGGGGCCATGACCAACCATTGGATCGACATGAAGAACAGCGACGTGATCCTAATCATAGGCAGCAACGCCGCCGAGAATCATCCCATCTCCTTCAAATGGATCACCAGGGCCATGGAGCGCGGGGCCACCCTCGTTCACATCGATCCTCGCTTCACCCGCACCTCGGCCAAGGCCGACATCCACGCTCACATTCGCTCCGGCAGCGACATCGCCTTTTTCGGGGGCATGATCAAGTACATCATCGACAACAAGCTCTACCAGACGCCCTACGTGCAGGACAACACCAACGCCTCGTTGGTGCTGGGCGAGGCCTACTCCTTCCACGACGGCCTCTTTGCCGGCTTCGATCCGGCCAGCCGCTCCTACGACCGCAAGGCATGGTCCTATGCCACGGGCGAGAACGGCGCGCCCAGGGAGGACCCCACCCTGAGCGATCCGCGTTGCGTCATGCAGCTGTTGGGCGCCCACTACGCGCGCTATGACCTGGATACGGTTTCCGGCCTGACCGGCGTGCCCCGGGACCAGTTGGAGAATATCTACAAGACTTTCGCCGCCACGGGTAGGGCGGACAAAGCCGGCACCATGCTGTACGCCATGGGCCAAACCCAGCACACCGTGGGCGTGCAGAACATCCGCGCCATGGCCATCGCGCAGCTTCTTTTGGGTAACATCGGCATCGCCGGCGGCGGGGTCAACGCCCTGCGCGGAGAGTCCAACGTTCAGGGCACCACCGATGTGGCCTTGATCGCGGAGATACTGCCCGGCTACCTGGCCACGCCAAGAGCCTCGCAGGCCAGCTTGGCGGCCTACAACAAGGCCAACACTCCGATAAGCCACGATCCCAAGAGCGCCAACTGGTGGGGCAACTTCCCCAAGTACGCGGCCTCATACTTGAAGGCGGTTTACGACAAGGCCGATCTGGAGACGGCCTACGCCTGGCATCCCAAGCTAGAGGACGTGCCCGTCACGGATTACACCTGGCTAAACATCTTCGAACGCATGCAGGCGGGGGAATTCAAGGGGGCTTTCGTATGGGGTCAGAACCCGGCCGCCGGCGGGGCCAACGCGGGCAAGAACCGCCGGGCCATGGCCAATCTTGACTTCATGATCGTCGCCAACCTGTTCCACAACGAAAGCTCCGACTTTTGGCGCGGCCCCGGCATGAACCCCAAGAACATCAAGACGGAGGTGTTTTTCCTGCCCGCCTGCATGAGCGTGGAGAAGAGCGGGTCGGTGGCCAACTCCGGCCGCTGGCTGCAATGGCGGCATCAGGGGCCCAAGCCCCTGGGCGAATCCAAACCCGACGGGGACATCATGTTGGCCCTTTGGCGCGAGATACGCTCGCTCTACGCCAAGCAGGGCGGGGCCTTCCCTGATCCGGTGCTGGGCCTTTACGCCGACTACCTGACCGACGGCGCCTACGATGCGGAAAAGGTCGCCAGGCGCGTAAACGGCACCTTCCTCAAGGACACCACGGTGGGGGGCAAGGCCTTCAAGGCCGGCCAGCAGGTGCCGAGCTTCATCATGCTCACCGACGATGGCTCCACCGCCGCCGGTTGCTGGCTCTACACCGGCTACTACATCGACGAGGGCAATCAGGCCGCGCGCAGGGACCGCAGCCAGACCCCGGCCCAGGCCAACATAGGGCTGTTCCCAAAATGGACCTGGTCCTGGCCGGCCAACCGGCGCATCCTCTACAACCGCGCCTCGGTGGATCAGTCCGGCCAGCCCCTGGACCCCAGCCGAGCGGTAATCGCCTGGGATGGCGCCAAATGGGAAGGAGACGTGCCCGACGGCGGATGGAAGCCGGACGAGAAATACCCCTTCATCATGCTTTTGGAAGGCCGGGGCCATCTCTTCGGGCCGGGACGCCAGGATGGTCCCTTCCCCGAGCACTACGAGCCTCTGGAAAGCCCCTTGGCCTCGCACCCGCTGTCCTCGCAGAGGGTCAATCCCACGGCCCTGGTCTTCCCGGAGGAGCCCATGGCGGTGCGCGACCCTCGTTTCCCCTATGTCTGCACCACCTTCCGGCTTACCGAGACCTGGCAGTCGAACACCATGACCCGCCAGACCGGCTGGCTGCGCGAGTGCCAGCCGCAGGGATTCTGCGAGATCAGCCGGGAGCTGGGCGACCTGCTGGGTGTACGCGGCGGCGACCTGGTGGCGCTCGATTCGGTGCGGGGAACGGTCTACGTCATCGCCATGGTGACCGAGAGGGTGAGGCCCTTCACCATCATGGGCGAAACCGTGCATCAGGTGGGGCTGCCCTGGGCCTTCGGGTGGATGCAGCCGGGCGGCGGGCGCACCGACTCGGCCAACCTGCTTTCACCATCGGTGGGCGATCCCAACACCGGAATCCCCGAGACCAAGGCTTTCATGGTCAACCTGCGTAGAGCCTAAAGGAGATGGTCATGGTGACAGGCAAGTCCTTCTTCATCGACCAGAGCCGCTGCACGGCCTGCCGGGGCTGCCAGGTGGCCTGCAAGCAGTGGAAGAAATTCCCCTGGATCAACACGGTCCAGATGGGCTCGTACCAAAACCCCCAGGACCTGGGCCCCAACACCTTCAAGCTGGTTCGTTTCAGCGAGACCAGGGTGGACAATGTTGTACGTTGGCTCTTTTTTCCGGAACAGTGCCGGCATTGCCTCGACCCGCCCTGCAAGATGACCGCAGACATGTATGACCGCCAGGCCATCATCAAGGACCCGTCCACCGGAGCGGTGCTCTACACCGAGCGCACCCGCGACCTGAACGCCCGGGAGATTCGCGAGGCCTGCCCCTACGACATCCCTCGGCAGGATCCGGCCACCGGCGCGCTCACCAAGTGCAACATGTGTATAGATCGGGTAAGTAACGGCCTGCTGCCAGCTTGCGTAAAGACTTGTCCCACGGGCACCATGCACTTCGGCGACCGGGCCGAGATGATGGACATGGCCCGGAAGAGGCTGACGGAGTTGCGGCAGAAGAGGCCCCAAGCCACCTTGGTAGACGCCCAGGACGTTCGGGTGATCTTTCTGGCCGAGCACGATCCCCGCTTGTACCACGCCTATCTGAGGGACGAGATGTAAGACCAGCCTGACCTTGGCCTTGTTTGCCCGTCCGCGAGTGCGGAAAGATAGTCCGGCGCGAGCGCGGACCATTCCCGGGCAGAGCGCCATCCAAAAACCTGCTAGCCCCGTTGCCGCACAAAGACAGGCGCAACGGGGCCAGGCGTCGCCGGCGATTTCGTACTGACCTCCAAAACCCAAGGGGGCATGGCATGGGTCGCCGTCAGCCTGGCAAGGACACCCGAGCGCAAGGGGTCAGTCCCCGTTTTGGGAATCCATCTAGGAAGCGAGCCTGTCTCTGACTTATAATCGGCACGCAAGCCTACGTTGGGCCGCACTCGATCACTCTGGAGGAACCATGCCAAGGAAAGCCGCTTTGACTTTTGGGCTGCTTCTGTTCGTTCTCATGCTACTGCCGACCATGCTTTGGGCCGAGCCGGATCGCAAGGGAAGCAAGGATCACCCTCTCTTCACCCGTATGCCCAGCATGCATATTGTGAACTACCGTGAGGCAAATTTCGACGCCTACAAGTTCAACACCGCCGTCCGGGCCCAGGAAACCGTGGAGGGGCGATTTTTCCAAATTCAATACCGGGCCAACAAGGAAGCCGCCAGGCCCAGCGCCTTGGAGATAGTACGCAACCATATGGCGGCCATATCCCAAATAGGCGGCGAGGTGGTTTACGACGATAAAAACCATATCGCCACCATGAAGATCAGCCGCGACGGCAAGGAGATTTGGGCCAAGGTGGACGCGATCGTGGGTGCCTATACCCTGACCATCGTGGAGCGGCAAGCCATGACCCAGTCGATCACCGCCCAGGCGATTTTCGACGAGATCAGCCAGAAGGGCTTCATGGTCATAGACGTTCACTTCGATACCGCCAAGGCGGCCATCAAGCCGGAATCGGAGCCCCTGATCGCGCAGGTGGCCGATATGCTCAAGAAGAACCCTGGTCTAAAGGTTTCGGTGGAGGGACACACCGACAACGTGGGCAACGCCAAGGCCAATTTGGAATTATCCCAGGCCCGGGCCACGGCCGTGGTGACGGCGCTGGCGGCCAAGGGGATAGAGGGCAGCCGCCTGCAAGCCAAAGGCTGGGGGGACCAGAAGCCCGTGGCCGACAACAACACCGAGCAAGGGCGGGCCAAGAATCGAAGGGTAGAACTGCGCAAGATATAGCCCGGATATCGAGGCGGGTTGGCACGGGCCGACCCGCCTGTCGCTTTTGTGCGCGGCTGTGGCTAGGAAACCAAGCTGTCGCCGTCGAGGCATTCTTTCAAAAATCCGCCGTGAGGGCTCGGGCGTCCAAAGTCCCCGCTTGAACCATGTGGTTGACGCGAAAAGGCCCTGCCCAAGCCTTGCTCGGGCTGACGTCGCCGTTCCTTGCCCTGGGAGCTGGCGGGATAACTGTCCGACATCAAATTCCCCTGAATTACAGTATTGACAAAATCCACTCTAGGCCTTAGTTAGTTATTAGATGCTAACAAGAGGGGGATATGCGTACCCGGAAGACCGGCGCGGACCGCAAGGCCGAAATCGTGGAAGCCACCTTGGCCTTGGTGGGGGAGTTGGGGCTGGATTGCGTGAGCACCCAGGCGGTGGCCCGGCGGGTGGGCATAACCCAGCCGGGGGTGTTCAGGCACTTTCCCACCAAGAGGGAATTGTGGCTGGCCGTGGCTGATTGGGTGGTGGCGGAGGCCGAACGCCGTTGGGCCGCGGCTCGCAAACCAAAGGAAGGCCCCTTGGCCAACATTGGAGCGGTCATTTTGGCGCAAATGCGGTTCATTCAGGATACGCCGGCTGTTTCGTCCTTGATATTTTCCCGGGAGCTGCACAGTCAGAATGAGGAACTCAGGCTGGCCTTCCACGGCATGGCCTCCCGTTTCCACGACCTTTTGAGCAGGTTGACCGGGCAGGCGCAAGCGGCGGGCGAGTTGCCCAAAGACTTCAGGCCGGCGGATATCGCCAACTTGCTGCTGACCTTGACCCCAGGCCTGGCCACCCGTTGGTCCTTAAGTGGACGAGCCTTCAACCTGGTCAGGGAAGGAGAGCGGCTTTCCAACATTCTGCTGAGCTGTCTGGCCAAGATCGCCGGCAGCCGGGATGGAGCCAGCCATGGCGAGAATTAAACCCAAGTACCTCCTGGCTCTGGCCGCGATCACCCTGGCGGCTGCGTCGGCGATATACATGCTCGCCTTCAGACCCTTGTCGGTCCCGGTGGTGACGCCCGGAGAGAAAGTGCCTCTTCAAGTTTTCGGTCTGGGCACGGTGGAGGCCAGGGTGCTTTCCAAGGTGGGCTTCAAGATTACCGGCACCTTGTCCGAGCTGCGGGTCGACCAGGGCGATTCAGTCAGAGCGGGTCAGGTTCTGGCTCTGTTGGACAACAGCGAGCAGCAAAACCGCGTGGCCAAGGCCGTGGCCAACCGTGAAAAGGCCAAGGCCAATTTGCAGCTGGCCAAGGCGAACCAGGCCAAGGCCCGCACCAATCTTTCCCTGAAGCAGCAGAACAACCGCCGCCGGCAGGCCCTTCTGAACAGAGGGGTGTTGCCTGCCGAGGCCGCCGAGGAGGCGCAGGCGGCGGCGGACAACGCGGGGGCCGAGGCGGCCCTGGCCGAGGCCGAGGTGGCGGCGGCCGCGGCGGCCTTGAAGGACTCGGAAGCCCAGGTGGGCCTGGACAAGGTGCTCCTGGCCCAGCACGCGTTGGTCGCCCCCTATGACGCCCTGGTCATCACCCGCCATAAGGAGCTGGGCACAGCTTTGCCTGCCGGCGAGCCGGTATTTTCCCTGGCGGACCCCTGCAGCGTGTGGGTGCGCGCCTTCGTGGACGAGGCCAAGGCCGGCCACCTGGCCGTGGGCCAGACCGCCGAGGTCAGGCTGCGCTCCTTGACGGGCCAACTGTTTTCAGGAAGGGTGGCGCGCATCGACATCGAGAGCGACCGCGTGGGCGAGGAGCGCCGGGTGAATGTGGCCTGGGAGAACTGCCCGCGGAGATTCCATCTGGGCGAACAGGCCGAGGTGGTCATAAACACCGGGCGCCTGGAACGCGCCATTTTGGTGCCGCAGGCATTGGTGCAAGGTTTTGACGGCAGCGGCGGCAAGATATGGACTCTGGAAGACGGCCGGCTCAATCTGCGCCGGGTGGCGCTGGGCCAGGGCACCCTGGACGGCCGTTTGCCGGTAATGCAAGGGTTGCCCTCGGGGGCCCGGGTCCTGGCGGAGCTGCCGGCGGGGCTCCGCCAGGGACGCCGGGCCACGGCGCGGGAGGAGGGGCGGCCATGAACCTCGCCCTGCGCGACATCCGTCATAACCTGGGGCGCTTCGTCCTCACCTGCCTGGGCCTTAGTCTGCTCCTGGGGCTGGTGCTGTCCATGATCGGCATCTACCGGGGACTGGTGGAGGAGGCCCTATCCCTGGCCAGGGAGCCAGGAGCCGATCTTTGGGTGGTGGAGGCTGGCAAGCGTGGACCCTTCGCCGAGCCCTCCCGCCTTCCGGGTGACACCAGGGAGGTCATCGCCAGCCTTTCCGGGGTGGTCGAGGCCGGGTCAATCACCTATCAGGCGGCGGAAACCCGGCAAGGCGGGC
>JAJZPI010000081.1 GCA_021811275.1 Deltaproteobacteria bacterium | reverse complement strand
TTATCTGAAGTACACCTCCAGGAAAAATATCTAGTATCGGAGAACGGATAAACTTGGAACACAATCAACTGAATATTCGGGAGGCCTCTTTAAAATGGGGTGGCATTTACTACAATCAACGGAGCCGATTCGCGGGCAGGGTTTGACCCTGCTCGCGACCAAGGAGCGCTAAGCACCCCCTCGGAACCCCGACAATCGATAACCATGTGGCAATTTTTAAAGCATAAAAATATCTTATCATTCAATCAATAAGACGGATTGATCCGCGGGCGCATTTGCCAATTATTGTATAGGTGACTGACGAGAGGTAAGACGTGGAAAGTGGAAAACTCATATGACGGCTTCGAATGATAATTATGAGTCTAATGCGCGGGGTATAACGGTAAGGAAGTTCCCGTATCCCTATAAATGTGCGCTCACAATCGCAAATGATGCAGATTGGATGTCTTGGACGGATTTTTTAAATATTTATAGCATATTCCATAGTGAATTTTCGTTGCCGCTCTCCAGCAGCTTTTTTATCTATCCGACATTTTATGATGGCGATGCTGAACATTTCCATTATCTGACGGAAGATTTTAGACTTTCAAATATGGGAGAGCATATAGAGAGTCTGGTCAAGGCTGGCTTTCTGGATGCAATTCACGGGTTTGGATCCTTTTCGCCAAAAGTGCCGTTTTGCAGAAAGTTTGCGGAAAAGGCATACGAGTCACTTTCCAGGCATAATTTAAAACTTAAAATATTTACCAACCATGGCGCGGACGAAAATATTCAGGAAATTGACTCGACTGGCATTTCAGGGCGAGCTTTAGGGGATTTAAGAGGGAGCAAGGCATACCATTTCGACCTGACAACAGGATACGGGGTGCGCTACATATGGCAATGGAATGAAGGAGGAACGACCCCGATAATAGGTCAAGACGGAAAATGGTGGTTGAATGCGGACGGGAACACATGTTTGCCTGTTTATTATCAAGGGTTGTGCGGGCATATTGAATATAACACCGATAAAACCATCAGTGAGTTAAGCAGGCAAAACACCCTTCTCTCTCCAATAACGATGAAAGACGGAATCGATACATTAAATATTCGACGTTTTTTCCCCATGATTGATCCAGAAAATTATACGGCTGGTGACAACGAATGCATTTCATCAACACTTGTTAATCAAATAGACGAAAGAGTATTGAAGGAATTGATTAATGTGGAAGGATATATGGCGATATATCAACATTTGGGGATTAGGGGGGGCTCGAAGGTTATGCAACCAAACAAGCCCCCCTATTTTGATAAGAAAACAATGTCTTCGTTAAAAAATCTTTCTTGCTTATATCGAAATGGAGTTGTGTGGGTTTCAACGCTAATAGATTTACTCAATTATAATTATATCTCCAATGCTCTGGCATGGAAATGGGATAATTTTTCAGGGAAATATAGAATATTTATCGACGGAGTAAACGAATTAAATTCAAACAAATTTATATGTATTGACCGTGAAGATTATTCTGGACTCACATTTTATACGCCAGATCCTTTGGCGACCGAGGTGTATTTATATGGTAAGCGGATTGAAAACATTTCATATAATCAACGCGATCATACCAATGTTGAAAGCGTATCTATACCGAATAGGCCGAAAGATTTGAGCATTATTAATGAAATCAGGATTCGACACCAGAAAGATAGGAAAATTTTTCCGGCAATATCAGGTGGCGACATGCAAGATAACAAGCAAGGAGTCAAAGTGAAAAATATAATAATTCATATTGGTTCAGACAAGACAGCTTCCAGTTTGTTTCAAAGAATACTAATGTCGATCAACAAAGATATATTGGAGCCAAATGGCTTTTACTATGATGCGGATGTGGCGAGCAAGATAGCCGATGAAATCCTTAAGAAAATGCCTTTGACCCCAGATGATATCCTTGATTGCCAAAATTACTTTGATCAGAAATACAATTCCATGACGGCAAATACTATCATTGTGGCAAGCAATAATTTTTTTGGGACAATGTCAAGTCTTTATGATGATGCGCCATTGTGGGCGCAAACACTTCGAAGGATATTGGCGAAATTTAATGTAAAAATACTCGTTTTCGTGCGTCGCCAAGACTCATACATTGAATCAAGTTATGTTCAGACGGTTAAAACGGGAATGTCTTGGACATTCGAGGAGTTTATTGTCAAATCCTGTCTTCAGTTCTGTTGTGACTGGAATAAAATTATCAGTTATTATAGCGATGTATTTGGAATAGAAAACACATTCGTTTTTCCATATGAAAAACAATTAATAGATAAGCAGCAATATTATAAATCAATATTTAATGCATTGGAATTGCCTGTCAATATGGACTTTTCCGGGGTGCCAAATGTCAACCCCGGTATTTCGAAGGAAGCTGTTGAAGTGGCGAGGCATTTCAATTTGTATTTCGACAAGAAGGCTCAGCAATTGATGAGGGGTTTTCTGGAAGCCAATTTTCAAAAGCAAATAGGCTCCTCCTATGGTTTTTATTCTGATGTTGAAAGAAAGGTCTTATTGAATTTTTACTCATCGTCCAATCGTGCGCTGTTCAATACATTTATGCCAGAATATCGGGAAGTTGATTATGCAATATCGTGACAAGCGGTTTGAAGCCTGACCCGTAGAGGAAAAGGCGACCACCAGGCAGGCTTCCTGTCCCGGTGGTCATGTATAATATTTAGAATAATATGTTTGTTAAATTAGTAAGTTATCGTGCCAGGGTCCATCTCGCCAGCTAATTCCCCAAGAGGCCGGCCGCCAGGCTGGGCAGGCCGTTGCCGCTGGCCAAGACAGCCGTGCCCGCCCTTGAAGTGATGCACTGGCAAAGGTCCTGGGTGGCTTGCCAGGCAGCCTCCCTCTCGCGGGCATCTTGGACGCCGACGTTCTGCTTCCGCGGAGTGGGATCATCCACGAAAAGCTTCGGAGTCAGCGCCTTCGCATTCCTGGCCGCGGCAGGCTCGCCGGCCCTATTCCGGTTCACGCCTGATCCCTCCGCTTGCCCCAAAGCGCGTTCTCCAGCATCTGGTTGCGGCACATGTCCTTGAGCGCCATAAACTGGGCCCTGGCTTCGCCTTGGCTGAACTGGCAGGCCTTCTCCAGATGGGCAATGGCCGCCTCCCACTGCTCCAGCATCATGTGGGCCTTGGCCAAGTTGGCCTGATAGATGTGGTTGCGGGGGGCCAGGGCCACGGCTTGGCGCAGGTAGTCCAGGGCCTCTTCGGTCTGGCCGGCCACCACCAGCGAAGTCCCCAGGGCGTTGTAGGACTTGGGGTCGCTGGGCGCCTGCTCCAAGAGCCTGCGGTGCGCGGAAACCGCCTGCCGGGCGTCCTTGCCCGCCATGTAAAACCTGCCCAGGAGTTCCAGGGCGGGGACGGAATTGGGGTCGCTGGCCAGCGCCGCCATTATCAGGGCCTTGGCTTCTGCGCCGCGCCCCTGCTTGAGCAGATCGGCGGCCATGCTCAGATTCTTGTCGGCGGCCAAGCCCCCGGCGGGGGCGTTGATTGCCGGACCGCCGGCAAAAGTCTCTGACTGGTGGGCGTGTTCCATTTCGTGGCCTTCCTTTCCAAGGGGGCACCAAGGCTGAAGATTATCTTCCGCTATCGACATTGCAAAAAACACGCCATGGCCTCATGCCGAATTTAAGGGGATATGGCCTTATAATACGCGGGGTTGTGAGTGGCAAGCCGCCGGGGTGGGGGAATTATCTGCCCGGGGGGATCAAGCGGCCGGAAAAAATGCCCGGCCCCGCGGGAGCGGGGCCGGGCGGCGAGGCGGTCCCGGAGGAAGCTCCTCCGGGGTTCTTCAGGCCTAACGGCCCAGGAGTTGGAGAGCCAGCTGCGGCAGGCTGTTGGCCTGGGCCAGCATTGCCGTGGCCGCCTGGGCCAGAATGTTGTTCTTGGTGAAGGTGGTCATTTCAGTGGCCACGTCCACGTCGCTGATGCGCGACTCGGCCGCCTGCAGGTTCTCGGCCTGGATCTGCAGGTTGGTGATGGTGTTCTGCAGCCGGTTCTGCAAGGCGCCCAGGCTGGCGCGTCCGGTGTCCTTCTTGTTGATGGCCGAGTCCAGGGCGGTCAGGGCCTGCTGAGCTCCGGACTGGGTCAGGATGTCCGCGCCGGTCCAGTTGGTGCGGCCGTAGCCGTTTTGGACCTGGGACCACTCGGAGTCGGCGTCGGTGGTGGCGTAGTTGGTCACCGCCGTCGAACCGTCGGAGAGGGTGGGCATGAAGCCCACGAAGCCCGCCGTGGCCGAGCTGTCGATGACGTTGCCGAGGGTGGTGTCGACGGTGAACAAACGGGCCTGGTAGGCCTCGCCGCCGTGGTTCATCTGGAGTTGGAGTTCGTACTCGCTGTTGGCCGCGTCGAAGTAGGCGGAAGCGGTCATCAGCTTGAGGCCGCCATCGCTGAAGGTCGTGCCGCTGGTGCCGACGCCGGTGGTGGTCACGCTAATGCCGATGCTGTTGCCGGCATCGCCGAGCTCCTTGGCGTAGAGATGGAGCACGGTGGTCGACTCCACGGCCGCGAACACGCCGGCGGTGGTGTAGTGGTTGTTGAACATGGCCGCGATGCCGTTGGCGATGGAGGCGGTGGTCGCGAAGTTGACGCCGATGGTGCTGACCGTGGTGGCGCCGTTGTAGGCGTTGGTGGTGGTCGTAGCGTCAAAGGCGAAGACCTGGCCGTTGATGGTCAGGCTCTGGCCCGACAGGTTGGTCGAGGTCAGGGCGTTCATGTGCAAGGTGCCCGTCGCGGCCGAGCCCTTGTTGATCTCGTTGACGATGGAGGCCAAGTTGTCGTGAGTGGGGTCCACCGCCACGTAGCCGAACATGTTGTAGGTCGGCTGGTCGGAGCCGTCCAGGGAGGTGCTGTACTGAATGCCGAAGATGCCGCTGGTGGCCGAGGCGGTATCCTTCAGATAGGAGGTCTTGCTGGTGGCGTTGAGGCTGGTGGTCCGCCAGGTTTCCTGCAGGTCGCTGTTGCCCACGCGCAGGCCGGTCTGGGCGGTGGCCCGCATGTCGCCCATGTTGATGAAGTAGTAGTCCTCGGCGGACTCATTGCCCACGCCGAAGTGGATCTTCATGCCCGAGCCATCGTGCGAGGCCTGCAGGCTGCCGTCGATCAGCTTGACGCCGTTGAAGTCGGTGGCGTTGGCGATACGGTCGATTTCCGCCGCCATGGCCTGGTACTCGGAGTTCATGATCTCACGCTGAGCCGTGGTGTAGGTGCCGGTCGAGGCTTGCTCGGCCAACTCCTTCATACGGATCAACTTCTCGTCGATAACGCTCATGGCGCCCTCAGCGGTCTGGATCATGCTGATGGCGTCGCTGGCGTTGCGGATGCCCTGGTTGATCACCTGAATGTCGCTGCGCATCAACTCGCGAATGGCCAGACCGGCCGCGTCGTCGGCGGCCGAGTTCACCCGCAGGCCCGAGGACAGGCGCTGGGTGCTGGTGGCTAACTCGCTGTAGACCGAACCCAGGTTGCGGGCGGCGGTCATGGCCATCATGTTGTGGTTGATGACAAGGCTCATAATCCCCTCCTTGGTGGCGGCGCGCCATTTTCCTTTGGCGCTTAGCGGAAATAGGTTTTTTCCGGTCTTTGGTTCCCCGAGCTTTTTCCCGGTGTCCCGGCGGTTGGATCGTCACCCAACCGGAGCGCTCATCCATCTAATCGGCACGAGGGCTGGGTTTCTTTAATCGGAGGGATGAAAAAAACCTCCCCCCGCCGGGCGGCGGGGGGAGGTTGGGTTTGCGGTTGGCTGGCCGTTCAGGCCTAGCCGCCCAGAAGCTTGAGAGCCAGCTGCGGCAGGCTGTTGGCCTGGGCCAACATGGCCGTGGCCGCCTGGGCCAGGATGTTGTTCTTGGTGTACTCGGTCATTTCAGTGGCCACGTCCACGTCGCTGATGCGCGACTCGGCCGCCTGCAAGTTCTCGGCCTGGATCTGCAGGTTGGTGATGGTGTTTTCCAGGCGGTTGCTGAAGGCGCCCAGTTCGGCCCGGCGGATGTCCTTGCGGCCGATGGCGGAATCCAGCTCGGCCAGGGCCAGCTGCGCCGCCGACTGGGTGCGGATGTCGCGGCCGTCCCAGTTGGTGTGGCCGCTGCCGTTCTGGGCCTCGACCCATTCGGTGTCGTTGTCGGTGGAGGAATAGTTGTTGACCACCGTGGTGCCATCGGGCAACAGCGGCATGAAGCCGTCGTAACCGACCGTGGCGGTGCTGTCGATCACTTGGCCGGCGGTGGTGTTGACCGTGAACAGGCGCATCTGATGGTCGTCGCCGCCCAAGTCCATCTTGACCTGGAGCTGGAAGTTTTCGGCCGAGGCGTCCCACCAGGCGTCGGCGGTAAGCATCTTCACCCCGCCGCCGGCCAGGTTGGCCCCGCTCATGGTGATGCCGGTGGTGCTAGCGGCGATGCCGATGGAGTTGCCGGCGTCACCGAAGGTTTCGGAGTAGACGTGCAAGGTGGTGGTGACCGTGTCGACGGCCGCGAAGACTCCGATGGTGGTGTAGTGGTTGTTGAACATCGAGGCGATGCGGTTGGCGATGGAGGTGTCGCTGGCGAAGTTGACGCCGATGGTGCTGACCGTGGTCGGGCCGTTGTAGGCCAGCGCGGTGCTGGTGGAGTCCAGGTAGAAGACCTGCCCGTTGATGGTCAGGTTGACCCCGCTCAGGTTGGTGGAGGTAAGCGCCCCCAGGGACAT
The DNA here is from genome assembly GCA_021811275.1 of Deltaproteobacteria bacterium. Lineage (GTDB taxonomy): Bacteria > Desulfobacterota > Desulfarculia > Desulfarculales > Desulfarculaceae > JACRDC01. The sequence goes on along the minus strand of JAJZPI010000081.1, from coordinate 11,456 downwards.
GGTGCCGTGGGCCTGGGCGCCCTTGTTGATCTCGGCCACGATGTCGGTGAGGCTCTGGTTGGTGGGGTTGATGGCCACGTAGCCGTAGGTCTGCCATTCGGGCGTGTTGCTGGCGTCCAAGGTGGTGCTGTACTGGATGCCGAAGATGCCGGCGGTGGTGCTGGCGCTCTGGCTCAGGTAGGAGGTGGCGCTGGCCGCGTTGAGGGCCTGAGTGCGCCAAACTTCCTTGGGATCGCTGTTGCCCACCCGCAAGCCGGTGGCGGCGGTGGCCCGCATGTCGCCCATGTCGATGAAGTAGTAGTCTTCCGCCGCGCTGTTGCCCGTGCCGAAGTGGATCTTCATGCCCGAGCCGTCGTGGAAGCGGTGCAGGGTGCCGTCAAGCAGCTGGACCCCGTTGAACCTGGTGGCGTTGGCGATACGGTCGATTTCCGCCGCCATGGCCTGGTATTCGGAGTCCATGATTTCGCGCTGGGCGGTGGTGTAGGTGCCGGTGGCCGCCTGCTCGGCCAGCTCCTTCATGCGCACCAGCTTCTCGTCGATGACGTTCATCGCGCCCTCGGCGGTTTGGATCATGCTGATGGCGTCGCTGGCGTTGCGGATGCCTTGGTTGATGACCTGGATGTCTGCCCGCATCAACTCCCGGATGGCCAGTCCGGCTGCGTCGTCGGCGGCGGAGTTCACCCTCAGGCCCGAGGAAAGCCTTTGGGTGGACTTGGACAGGCGACCGTAGATGTCGCTCAAGTTCCTGGCCGCGTTCATGGCCATTAAGTTGTGGTTGACGATAAGAGACATTTGACCCCTCCTTGGTCCTTTGCGCGCCAACATCCTTTTGGCGCTGGGTTGCGAGGCTGGATTCCTCCGGTGTGTGTCTTTCCCCTTTGTAGTCCGGGAGATGGTCCCGGCGCCGTTAGCCCACTGTTTTCATCCGTCTTATCGGCCCCAGAAAAATCCGGTTTAAGTTTTTTTTGTATCGGCTTGAAAAAAACATCCGCCAAGTGGGAAGAAGGCGAGGTACGGATGTCATAACGATGCGAGTTGACACCACAAAGGGCTTGACACTAAACTGCCGGGAGACCCACGGCCCCAGCGGGCCGCAAAAAAGCGGCCCGGCCCCGCCAGCAGGAGACGACCATGAACCCCAAGGATCCCCAGGCCAAGAGCGGCAACCCCAGGCAAGGCGGCCGGCCGACCATAAGTCTTTGCATGATGGTGAAAAACGAGGAAAAACGGCTGGCGACCGCCCTTGAGAGCGCCAAGCCCTGGGTTGACGAGATCATCGTAGTCGATACGGGCTCCACGGACAGATCCATGGAAATCGCCAAGGAATACGGGGCCAAGATTTACCAGCATCCTTGGGAGTTCAACTTCTCCACCCACCGCAACCAATCCATTTCCTACGCCACCGGCGACTGGCTGCTGATCCTGGACGCCGACGAGGAGTTGGACCAGGAGACAGCCCACCACATGCGCCAGTTGGTCTTGGCGCCCGAAGGCGTGAACTGCTTCCTCTTCGAGCTGTCAAACAGCCTCTCGGCGGGTGGGGAAAGCATGATACTGCACCCGCGCCTGTTCAGAAATCACGTGGGATTCCACTATGAAGGCCTGGTGCACAACCGTCCGGTCATAACCGGCAAGCTCGAAAAGGCCCCGGTGCGGCTCATACACTATGGATACAACGAAGACGCCGAGACCATGGCTGCCAAGCATCAGCGCCGGATAGCCATGATGCAAAAGTGGATCGAGCAGGAGCCCGACAACTTCCTGGCCCATTCCTATCTGGCCTATGCCCTGATCAGCCGGGCGCAGGACCCCGCCGAAGGCGTCAAGGAAGCCTTGCTGGCCCTCAAGCTCATCGAGCAAAAGAAAGGCGACCCCAAGCACTACCCGCACATATACTTCCCCCTCATCCAGGCCTTGCACCTGATGGGCAAGGACGAAGAAATCCTCAAGCACGCCGCCGATGCCTCGCGCCTGGCGCCTTACGACCCCAATCCCTGGCTCTTCGTGGCCGCCACCCACTACCGCAGCCAGAACTGGGAGGAAGTGTGCGTCGCTGCGGACAAGTTCGTAGAATTGCAGGATTATTGCCGGCAAAACCCCGAACAGTTCATTTTTTTCGAAAACCTCACCTTCGATCAGTTCAACTTCGTGCTCTTCCGTTGGGTGGTCGCCGCCGGCATGCTGGGACGGGAACAGGAGGCCATGGCGATCTTCAAGCGCATGCTCGCCGAGCGCGACGCGGAGGAAGCCTCGCGCATGGCCGCCAACAACCTGCTTCTCCTGGGCAAGGCCGATCTGGCCCATCTCTTGTCCAAGGAGGCCAAGGCCGCCTGCCCGGAGTGGGGCTGGGTCGAACAGACCATGCGCTTCGCCGAGGAGCAGGGCAGGGAGGCCCGGGCGGCCGAAAACCGGGAGCAGGGGATTCGGGCCCTTGAGGAAGGCCGACTCGACCAGGCCGTGGTTTCGTTGAGGGCGGCCGCCGAGCTGAATCCCCAGGACAAACAAGCCGTGATCACCTTGGGCTTGGCGCTGACCCAAAAGGGGGAGGCCGGCGAGGCCAAGCTGTGGCTGACCCGGGGGCTAAACGCCGATTCCTCCAATCCGCAGGGTTGGAAGGCCTTGGCCGATATATTGTTCCAGCAAGGTGATTATGCCGGGGCCCACCTCTGCTATCTGCGTTTTCAAGCCTTGGCGCCCCAGGACCAAAGCCTCGCTCCCAGGGTGAGGGTTTGCGAACGCCGGCTGGCCGCGGCCGGGCCCAGCGTGGCCCAAAGCCCCCCCAAGCTGCTGATGCTCCTGATTGACGGCCTGGCGCCGGCCATGCTCAGGGACCCGGCGCCTCATTTCCTGATGGGCAGGGCCTGGGGCGAGCTTACTCCCACGCCACCCTCGCCGGCGCCGGACCTGTCTGCCTGGGCCACCCTGCTAACGGGCGTGAACGCGCAGGTCCATGGCCTGATGCGGGAAACCAGCAGGAAAGAGCCCCTGGGCCTGGGTGATCTCAAGGTGCTCAGCCTTTGGGAGCTGTTGCCCCGGGATTGCCGTCTGGGGCTGATGGCGGCCCCCTTGGGCTTCCCCGTACCCCGCCTGCCTGGTTGGGCGGTGGCCGGCTATCCCGCGGACCTGCTGGACCCCGAAAAGGTCCATCCCCCGGAGTTGGCCCCCCAGCTGCTGGCAAACGGCTATTCCACCGATGTCACCCGCAGCGATTTCGAGGAGCACACCCTCCCCCAGCGCCTGGAACAGGATGTCCGCCAGCAGGCCGCCTTGTTCCAGGTCGAGCGCAACAAGCTCCGCTCCGCCTTGGCCTTGCCCGCGGTGGAGGTGCTGGCGGTGGGGTTGCGTCCCTTGGAATACATGCAGCGCACCTTCGATTTGACCCATTACAATGTCTTCGCGGCCTACCAACAGGTCTACGGCCTGATCGAAACCCTGCTGGCCGCCCTGCGCCCCGCCAATTTCGTAATTCTCAGCCAACGCGGATACGCCCTGAAGGGACGTTCGCCCCAAGGTGGCGGGTTCTATTGCCTGTCGTGGCTAAAGGGCGAGAACGGCAAGGCCGCCTATACCCAGATTGCGCCCGAGATCCTGGCCGTCTTGGGGGGGGACCCGGGCAGGCTGGGCCAGCCCAGGACCACCGCGGCCTAAGGTCGGTCGGGCCGCCTCATGACCCGAGGCGGCAGCCCCCCTGGCTCGCGGCTTGGGCGCCGCGAGCAATTCGATATGTGTGGTTAGGGAAACACCGGGGCCACCCAGGATTCGCCCGGCGGCGCTTCCCCCAGCAGGGAGCGCAGGGCGAATGCCTGACTATCTATATAATATTGCTGCTTGATATCCGTTTGCTCCAGCCAAGCCCGAACGCCTTGCCGCTCCTCTTCGATCTCCACCAGGGCCAGCACGGCGCTGGTCAGGTTGGCCATGCCTCCGAAGGTATTCTCGGCCAAGCTCTCGAACTCCTGTTCGGTCCAGGGGACCTCCGGCGCGCCACCAGCTCCCTCGGAGGGCCGCATTCTGGCCACGCGCTCCATCAGCTCGGTTCTGCTCAGCCAGCAGGTCTGCGGATAGCGGAAAATATAGGGGTTGGAGAGCAGCACATGGTTGAGGCTGCGTCCCGCCCAGAAACGGTAACTGGCCATTGAATCCCACACCACCAGCACCCGGGGATTGACCGCCGCGGCCAGGTGGCTGGGCCCGCCGTCGCGGCCGGCGAAGGCGGCTGCCCGGCCGAAAAGCCAGGCCAGGTCGGCTAGGGTGGAGGCTGGGTCGTCCATGGTCAGGCAGGCGTCCACCTCTCCGGTCAGTTCGCCGTAGTCGCGCGCGCCCACCGCCACCAGGCTGAAGCGCTCCCTGGCGGCGCGGGCCAACCCGATCCACCATTGGGAGTCCTGCCAGAAGTTGTCTTCCCGCCCGGGATTGAAGGGATAGAGGATCAAGGTGGGTTTCCGGCGCGAGAGCAGCTCCTTCAAGGCCGGCGGCCGGGACGGATCGACGAATACGCTGGGGCGGTCGTCCAGGTTTGCCAGCCCGTGGTGAAGGCTGTGGGCGAGGACGGGGTTGGCCCTGACCTCGTGCACCGGGCAGACGGGGATGGACAGCCGATAGACCAAGCGCGAGGTCCAGGCGGCCTGACGGCCGCTCCTTTTTACCGGAATGTGGATCACATCTATCCCGGGTGGCGGCCCGCTGGGGGAGACCAGCTCCTTGACCAGGGGATGGCCCTCCACCAGCTCGCGTGCCGGGCCGGGGTCCAGGTGCAGAGTGATCGGCCTGCCCTGGTTGCGGATCAGGCCCAGGACCATCAGGGTGTCGCCCAAGGCCAGACCCGGATAGGGCCGGCACCGGCCAGGGGAAAGCTCGATGTAGACGGGCAGGTCCAGGCGCTGGACGGTGTGGCGCAGGTGATAGGGAATCTCGTGGATGCGCAAGGCGTTCACCCCCCTTTGGGCGGTCCCCATGGCCACAGTAAACCCCATGCGCCGGCGGATGTCAAAAACCCTAAAGATATTGAAGTGGAATTCCGATCAAGCAAATGCAGACCGGCGCGGGCGGCAAGATTTGCCCCAGATCAGCTCGCCGGCGGCGGTTTGAAATAAATAATCGAATTAAACCTGGTGGTTACTACGAAGAGGTTCTGGGCATCCGGTTTGCATATGCATCCGGTAGGATCAATGCCCGCCAGAACATGGGCAATCTCAAGGGGAGGCTCACTTGTCGACCTCGGTCACGGACACCACCAGCGCCACCTCCACCAGTTCGCTTTTAAGCGGCTCCATCAATTTCACCGGCCTGGGCTCGGGCACGGACTTCAACACCATCATCGATCAGCTGGTAAAGATCGAGTCCATCAACAAGACTCGTTTGGAGACCTGGAAGAGCACCTGGCAGTCCAAGATCGACTCCATGCGCGCGCTCAATCAGCGCATGGATTCCATCGAACAGGGTGCGGCGGCCCTGGACACGGCCACCGACTTCAACGCCCGCCAGGCCTCCAGCAGCGACACAGGAGTGGTGACCGCCACCGCCAACAACACCGCGGCCAACGGGGCATATCAGGTCACCGTGGCCACCGACGCCAAGCACATCCTGCGCGCCGCCGGCGTGGCCTCCGCCGCCACCGTGGTGGTCCCGGCCGGGGCCAGCACTTTGCGGCTGACCGTGGGCGGGGTCAATCACGACGTGGCCCTGGCCGGCGGGGAAACCCTGACCGGCCTCATGAACGCCATCAACGCCCAGGCCGGGGCCTTCGTCACCGCCACCATAGAGGACGACGGCACCACCAGCCGCGCCCAGCACCTGGTCATCAAGTCGGTCACGGGCGGCTCGGCGGGCGTCATCGGCGCGGCCCTGAACCCCACCAACCTGTCCTTCGATAGCAAGGACGTGGCCTTGAACGCCTACAACACCTGGTCCGGCACCTCCACGGTGGGGCTGTTGGGGCAATTCACCGGCGCCAAGGCCGATGCCCAGAACGACGACTATACCTTCACCATCGTGGGCAATGCCACCATCGGCACCGACGCCTTCACCATCAACTGGTCCAGCGCCGCGCGCGGCACCATCGGCACCATCAGCGTTCCCGCCGGTTATGTCCCGGGTACCGAGTTGCAAGTGGAAAACGGCTTCAGCATCACCCTGGCCTCGGGCACTGTGGTCAACAACGACCAGTTCACCGTGAGGGCCTACGCCAACGACATCGACGAGGCCGAAACCGGCACCTGGTCGGGCCCGGCGATCACCACCACCGGCAACTACCTGGGCACCACCAGCAAGACCTACAATTTCACGGTGACCAACGCGGCCACCCTGGGCAGCGGCACCGCGGTCCTGCGCTGGACCGACTCCACCGGGCGCTCGGGCACGGTCAGCGTGGCTGCCGCCGGCACGGACTACGCCGTGGACCAGGGCCTGAAGCTGAACTTCGCCGCCGGCAGCCTGGTCAGCGGCAACACCTTCTCGGTAAACGTCTTCGCCCCGGACCAGCAACAGGGCCAGGACAAGGGCTTGGCCCAGGTGGCCAAGGTCGTCCACGCCGGCTTCGACGACGCCGACTCATCCTCGGTCACCTCCAGCGACGGCACTTTCAGCTACACCTACGCTGGCAAGGCCGTGACCGTGAACATTACCTCCGGCACCACCCTGAACGGCTTGGCCGCGGCCATCAACGCCGACGCCAACAACGCCGGGGTCGCCGCCAGCGTGATCAACGACGGCATGGGCCTGCCCACCAGCTACAAGCTGGTCCTCACCGGCAAGAACTCCGGGGCCCAGAATCAGATCACCAACGTTACCCACACCCTGACCAACCTGCTCGAGGGCGGCAACCTGGGGGGCGGCTTCGACCTGACCCAGAAGGCCACCAACTCCATGTCCAAGGTCGACGGCTATCCCTCCCAGGCCGATATCTACCTCCAGCGCTCAACCAACCAGATATCCGACGTCATCACCGGCGTCACCGTGAACCTGGTCAATTCGGGCACCGCCGTGGTCAGCGTCTCCACCGACACCAACGCCATCCTGGGCAAGATCGAGGCCCTGGTCAACGCCGTCAACTACGCCCAATCCTACATCCGCGATGCCACCAAATATGACGCCGGCACCGGCGAGGCCGGCATCCTGGTGGGCAACTACGCCTATTACATCATCAAGTCGCGCATCGACACCGCCCTGAACACCAGCATCAGCGGCCTGATCGACGGCGAGGACACCTATGTCAACCTGGCCCAGGTGGGAATCCACACCGATCCGGACAACGACGGTGTTTGGACCATCGACGCCGCCACCCTGCAAAACGCCCTGGATAACGACCCGGACGCGGTGGCCAACCTGTTTATCAACAACACCACCAAGGGCAGCATCGGCGCGGCCAAGCGCATGTACGACGAGATGGTGGCCCTGACCGATTCCCAAAGCGGCATGCTCAACGTTCTCATCAACAACTACAACGGCATCATCACCAACATCGACAACAAGATCGACTCCGAGGACAAACGGCTCGAACTGTACCGGCAGAACCTAACCGAGCGCTTCGCGCGCCTGGAAACCAATCTGGGCCAGCTCAACGCCCAATCCAAGGCGATCGAAAGCGCCATAGCGCAGTTGCCCAAGAGTTCTTAACCCGGCGCCCGGGGCCGGAAAACCACCAAGGACGGGGGTTGACGCCATGATGACATATGGACAGAACCAGTATCGCAAGACCCAGGTGGCCACCGTGGACCGCGGACGCCTGATAGTCCTTCTCTATGAAGGAGCCATCAGCTTCCTCACCAAGGCCAAGGCTTGCCAGACCGAGGGCGACATCCCCACCTGGTGCTCGCTCATCAACCGCGCCCAGGACATCCTGGATGAGCTGAACGCCTCCTTGAATATGGAAAACGGTGGAGACATCGCCATCAACCTGCGCCGGCTCTACATGTTCATGGGCGACCTTCTGGTCAAGGCCAAGATCAAGAACGAACCCGAGGCCGTGCAAGAGGTCATCCGCATGCTGGTCAGCCTCAACGAGGCCTGGCGCGAGGCGGTGGCCAAGCCCGAGGCCCAGGAGGTGCTGGCCCGCCAGCCCCAGCAGGTGGCCGCCCAGCTCCGCGGCAGCGTCCACATCTAGGCGCGTCGGCGGCGTGCCGCCGCCATAGCGGGTCGGACGAGGCTGATCTGCGGACCAAGCTTACGCGCTCCCGGTGAGGGGCGGGCTGTAAAGACAGGTCAATAAAGCCGGCGCGGCGGGGGTTTGATGCGGGCCCCTGGGAGGGCGGCGTTGTCTTTTGCCCGGCCCAGGCGGCTCCCCTTGTCCGAGCCCGCCGGCCGGGTTTCCGCGCCTGGCGAAGCCGGGACAAAAAAAAGAGCCCGGCGGAGTCCCCGCTCCACCGGGCCCCAAGGGGCTACCAGCTTTTCCCCTCTCTCGGACCATCTTCCCAACCCGCCCCCCACCGGGAGCGGGCGAGCCTTGCCCGAAGACGAGCCTCGCCGGCCAGATACGGCGGCGGCACGCCGCCGGCACGCCGCTTAGCCGAGACGGGAGATCTTGTCCGGTCCGCCTTGGCCCAGAGGCGGGGGACCGTAGGCCCTGATCATGCGCCGCCCGAGGCTCAAGTGCTCCAGGGTGCGGTTGATCTTGCTCATCTGCCGCTCCATGAGGGCGGTGGTGCGTTCGTCCAGGGCCAGCACCCGGCGGGCCTGGCCGGAGAGCCGGTCCACCAGGCCTTGGACGCGTTCGGCCTCCGGAGGGGCCAGGCCCCTCAGGATCCGCTCCCATTCGGCGAAACTGGGCGAGAGCTGATGGTAGCAGGCGTTGACCTCCTCGAAGAGGCCGCGCCGCTTTTCCCAGGCGTCCTGGAGGGCTTCCAGGTCTTCCTGTTCCAAGACTCCCACCATGACCTGGGCCAGGCTGTGGAGTTCGTCCTGGAGGGCGGCCAGGCGGTCCAACTCGGAGAGCAGGCTCACGACAGCGCCTGTTCCCGCAGGGCGGGCACGTGCTCGCGCCAGCCTTGCAGCTCCGGGGCCAGGTCGTACTGCAGCACGTCGGCCAGGAGCACCCAGTCCTGGGTCTCCTGGGCGGTGAGCATGTCTTGCACCAGGGTGGCCAGTCGGTTCAGCCTGTCTTCCGCGCTCTGGCCCTTCCAGGAGACGCGCTGGAAGTCCAGGTTCAGGGTTTGGCGAGACATGTCCAGGGTCTGCAGCAGGAGCTGGAGGCTGTCGAGGATGTGCAGATAGTGTTGGCTGGCCTCGCGCTCGTCGGCCACCCGGAAGAGCTCGGCCACCCGCAGCACCGAGTCGGTGATGGGGTCCAGGAATGCCTCGGCGTTGGCCAGGAAGTGCAAGGCCACCTTGCGCGAGGAGAGGGTTTCCACCTCCAGGCGCGTGATGCCGTCGCGGCCCATGAGGTTGGCGGGCCCCATGTCCTGAAGGTTGTAGGGAACGCCGTTGATGCGCACCTCGCTCATGGTGGCGTCATTGCCCATCTTGCGGACGACCATGTCCTCCAGGATCTCCTGCAGGGTCGCGCCGCGGGTTTCTCCGGCCAACTGCTGGCCGTTCAACCAGACTTCCATGTCCGTCCTCCTTGTGAAGGCCTAGGCCGCCTGGGCGGCCAGGCGATCCAGCATCATTTCCAGCGCCGGGTTGAGACCGTCCTCGCCGTCTTCGTCCTGGGCGCCGGGGCCCAGGGCGCGGGTGAGCAGCTCCTCCAGGCGGTGGTGGTAGGTGTGTTCCGCCAGCACCCGCCGTCTTCCCGCCTGGGCCAGGCGGGCCGCTTCCTCGGGGTGGTCCAGATAGTGGCGGGTCTTTTCCAGGAGGTCGCGCTCGTCCTCGAAGACGGCCACCTCCCGGCCGGGGACGAGCATCCGCTCCAGGCCGCGCACCCGGTCCACCAGTTGGAATCCGCCGCAGGCCGGCACCTCCAGGGTGCGGGGGTTGACGAAGTCCACCCCCCCCGCTCCGGTCCCCGCCCGGACCGAGGAATGCAGGTTGAGCACGATGCGGCAGGCGTTGTAGATCTTGACCACTTCGCCGGTGTCCAGATAACGGTTGGGTTCGGCCAGGCAGGCGCCCAGGGGGCCGTCGGTGGGCCAGTCCACGCCCCAGAGCTTGAGCGGCAGGCCGCCCGCCACCAAGTCGGCGAAGACCCGGCGTCGGTTGGGATAGCCCGCGCCCATGAAGCCCACCTGGCCTCCGTAGCGCCGCTGGTCCAGCTCGGTGAGCGACAGTGGCCGGTGAACCGCCGGGTGGGCCGCGCAGGGCAAAAAGGCGTGGTTGGCGCCCAGGCGGTCAAGCTCGGCCATGAGTTCCGGGCCCTGGATGTGAAGAAAAAGATCGTAGCTCGCCGCCACCTCGCGGAAATAGACCATCTGGCGGTGGTCTTCCACGAACCAGAAGGCGGTGCGGGCCCCCTGGGACTTCAGGGCGGTCAGGGCCCGGCGATCCAGGGGGGCCTGGGCCAAGGCCAGCACCAGATGGGGGCCGAACTCCTCAGCCTTGAGCACGGCCAGCTCGCCCAAAAAGCGCATCATGGGCGCGCGCAGGCGGTCCAGGCGCTCGGGGTTGTGCTGGGCCTGGAACATGAGCTTGTAGAGGGGGCTCATCTTTTCCATGGGCACCGTGCGCACTTGGCAGCCCAGGTCGGTGAGCGCCTCGGCGCACCAGTAGGCCTGGGCCAGGGTACCGCCCAAAAGGGGTGGAATGACGAGCACCCGGGGCCGGGCCGGGCGCGGGCCGGACGGCGCGGCGGGGGCCTGGCCCCTTCGGCCCAGGAACTGGGCCGCCTGGGGGTGCAGGCGGGCCGAAGGCCGGAGCAGGAAGCTGGCGCGCCCGTCCAGGTCGCCCAGCTGGTCCTGCCCCACGGCCAGGCGCAGCCGGGGCAGAAGGTCGCTCAGGTCGCGGGCCGCCAGGGCCGCGCGCAACAAGCCGGGATCGGGCTCCCACACCAGGATATCGCGGTCGGCCAGAGGCTGCAGGTGGTAGCCCAGGCCGAAGCCCAGCGCCACCAACGGGCCGGGCGGGGCTGCGGCGGCCAGGCGGCGGCCCTCTCCGGCCGGGTCCACCGCCGAGGTCAGGCGCAGGCCGCCCAGGCGCAAGGCGGGGTCACCGCTCTTGGCGGGCTCCACCACCGCCTCGGGGTGGGGCGGGGTTTGGGCCAGGGCCTGGGCCAAATCGGGTTGGCGCCGGGCCAGGGCGGCGAGGTTTTGCTCAAGGTACTCCATGGGCCCTTTCGGCAGAATTTTCCGGTTGCGATGCCTCAGACTTAGTGAGAGCAATATCCATACCAGACACCATGGTCGCCCCCGGCCCCTGCCCGGGGCCTTTTATGAGCCCTTGGCGCGGCCTGGGGCCCGGAGGGGCGCGGTTTCCTGTCAGAGATTTGACGCCACCTCCAGCGTTGCCGCCGCCGCCCGGCAGGCCGCCTCAAGGCGCGGAGGGGCCATCGGGCCGGCCTGGGCGGCCAGGGGGGCCAGGCCTGGGGCCCG
>JAJZPI010000080.1 GCA_021811275.1 Deltaproteobacteria bacterium | reverse complement strand
GTAAAAAGTATCTCTCTGCCGGTTAGTCGAGTCTTCTTCGTCGGATGGGTGGTAATGGGAGTGAAGTTAGCTATGGTGGCGGGCAGTGAAGCATAGTTTTCCCCTAAATGGCTATAGGAATCCTCAAAGGCAATTAGCGCTCTATTATCGTTGCCAAATAAATTATGGAAGTATTCCGCGGTGTTGTAAGGCATAAGGCGTTGGGCCGCAGCAGTTATTGCTGCTGTCTTTGCCATATCTTCATGCGCTAATACAGCAAGACTTTGGTTAAGGAGCTTCGCTTCTTCAGTCCAAGATGAATGAATGTTAAGGTTGTATAGTAGATTTGTAGCAACCAACGTTGACTTAGCAATTTCTCTCAATCCTTCCGTAGCATAGGCCAAACTTTTTGCCACAGAACTCCAAGGATCCAAGATTTCTCTAGGGATATTAAGGAACGGGGATGTGCATAACGCTCTAATCATTTCTTGTTCACGCATCAAATCTTCCATAATCTTCGTTGATGCAGGTCTACAGAGTTCGGCGGCTTTTTGGACTGCCCCAATGTTCCCCAGTAATTCTGAATATGGATCGTGATGATCATGACCCATAAGAACCTCCAGCACCATTTTCTGTCTTCAAAACATAAAGGTTCAACTAGAGTCAGAGCCTAATCAGTCCAGCATGTAGTTGGGCGATTCCTTGATGATGGTCACGTCGTGGACGTGGCTCTCGCGCAGACCCGCGGCGGTGATTTGCACGAACTGGGCCTTTTGCTGCAATTCAGGGATGGTGGCCGCGCCCACGTAGCCCATGCCCGAACGCAGGCCGCCGACAAGCTGATAGACGCTCTCGGAGATGGGGCCGCGATAGGGCACCCGGCCCACCACGCCTTCGGGCACCAGCTTGCTGGCCGGGTCCTCGGCATCTTGGGAGTAGCGGTCGCTTGATCCGGCCTTCATGGCGTCGATGGAGCCCATGCCGCGATAGACCTTGTAGCGGCGGCCCTGGAAGAGGATGGTCTCGCCGGGGCTCTCCTCGGTGCCGGCGAAGAGCGAGCCGATCATGACCACCTGGGCCCCGGCGGCCAGGGCCTTGGTTATGTCGCCGCTGAACTTGATGCCGCCGTCGGCGATCAGGGGCACCCCGGCCGGGGCGGTGACCGAGGCCACGTCCATGATGGCGGTCATCTGGGGCACGCCCACGCCGGCCACCACCCGCGTGGTGCAGATGGAGCCAGGGCCCACGCCAACCTTGACCGCGTCCACCCCGGCCTCGATCAGGGCGCGCGCGCCCTGGGCGGTGGCCACGTTGCCGGCGACGAGCTGGACCTGGGGAAAGAGCCGCTTGATCTCCGCCACGGTTTCCAGCACGTTCTGGCTGTGGCCGTGGGCCGAATCCAGACCCAGCACGTCCACCCCGGCCTCGAGGAGCACGCCGGCGCGCCTTATGCCGTCCTCGCCCACGCCCACCGCCGCGCCCACCAGCAGCCGGCCCAGGTCGTCCTTGGCCGAGGCGGGGTACTTGCGCAGCTTCTCGATGTCCTTGATGGTGATCAGCCCCTTCAGGTTGCCCTGCTCGTCGGTGATCAGGAGTTTCTCGATGCGGTGCTGGTGCAAGATGGCCTTGGATTCTTCCAGGGTGATGCCCTCGCGGGCGGTCACCAGGTCCTCCTTGGTCATCACTTGTTCCACGCGCTGGTCAAGGTCGGTCTCGAAGCGCAGGTCGCGGTTGGTGATGATGCCCACCAACTTCTTGCCCACCACCACCGGCACGCCGCTGACCCGGTAGCGGCCCATGACGTCCAGGACGTGGTGCAGGCTGGCCTCGGGCGGCACGGTCACCGGGTCGACGATCATGCCCGACTCCGACTTCTTGACCTTCACCACTTCCAATGCCTGATCGGCCAGGGGCATGTTCTTGTGGATGAATCCCAGTCCGCCCTGGCGGGCCAGGCTGATGGCGGTATCGGCTTCGGTGACGGTGTCCATGGCCGCGCTTACGATGGGGATGTTGAGCTTGATATTGCGCGTGAACTGGGTGGAGGTGTTCACCTCTTTGGGCAGCACCCGGCTGAGACCGGGTTTGAGCAGCAGATCGTCGAAGGTCAGCCCCAGCTTTAGGTCGTCGATGGTCATGTTCCGGCTCTCCCGAAGTTGTTAGGCCCGGGCCAGGTCATCCAGGAGGATGCCCTCTAGGAGACCGGAGTCCATGGCCGTAATTTCCCGTAAGCTCAACAGCCGCAGCAGCCCGCGCACGATGGCCAGGCCGGCGATAATTATATCCGCCCGGGCGGGATCCAGCTTGAGCGCCCGGCGGCGTTCGGCCAGGGGCAGGGTGGCCAGACGCGCGGCCTCTTCCTCCAGGCGGGTCAGCGGCACCAGCAGGTTGTCGATGCGTTCCGGCTGGTAGACCTCGAGCCCCAGCAGCAGGGAGGCCAAGGTGGAGGCGGTGCCCGCGCAAACCACCAGGCGCTCGGCCCGCCGACCCCGAACCGGGGCCAGGCCCTGGTCCACGGCCTGGTCCAGGGCCTTCAGTTCGGCCAGTCTGGGCGGGTCGCCTTTGAGGTGGGCCTCGGTCAGGCTCACCGCGCCCAGGGGCAAACTGATGGCCGGGGCATCGGCGCGGCCCAGTTCCACCAGCTCGCTGGAGCCTCCGCCCACATCGGCCAGGAGCGCGCCTTTGGCCGGGCCGCTCAGGCGGCTAAGCACCCCCAGGCGCGACAGCCTTGCCTCTTCCTCGCCGCTGAGCACCTGAGCCCGTTCCAGGCCCAACTCGCGGCCCAGGCTGGCTACGAATTCGGCGCCGTCTGAGGCCGCCCGGCAGGCCTGAGTGGCGCCCAGGGCCACTCTTTGGGCACCCAGGTCCCGCGCCCGCCGGGTGAACTTCGCCAACACCGCCAAGGCTTCAGCCCGGGCGGCGGGGAGCAGGCGCTGGCCGGGCATAAGACCCCGTCCCAAACGGGGCGCGGCCAGCTCGCGGCCCAGGACCTGTTCGATAGCATCGCGGCCTACCCGGGCCACCAGCAAACGCACGGTGTTGGAGCCCAGATCCATGGCTGCGGCAATCAAGAGGCATACCTCGGATAGGCAAGTTGAATCGGCGTGTTGCCCTAAAAGAACCGTGGCGGCGTCCGAGGGAACGCCTGCCCCATTTCTAGCAGAGCCTCGGAGGATTGACAAGCCTGCGCTTGGCGGTGAAGGGTCTGGCCGCCTGTGTTATGATCCAAACCATGGAAAAGCCGGAACTCCACGGCCTGTGGGCTCGTCTGGGGCGCTCCCGCCTGGCCGCCCGGGTGGCGGAGGACCTGGGCGGTGAAAAGGCCCGGGCCGAGATATTGCGGGTGGTTGGCTATGGCGGCCAACCCTTGGGCTTGGCCGCCCGCCTCGCCGCGGACCTGCACGCCCATCTCCCCCTGTGTACCGGGCCTGCCGAGCAACGAGCCTTCGGGACCTTGTTCCCCGGCCCGCAGCTCCTGGAGGCCGCGCGCTGCGAGGCTGAGGCCGCTTTGCCCCAGGGGCCGGCCCAGGCCCAGCTCGCCGCGATGCCGGCCAGCCAAGTGCGCCTGGATTTGGAGGAGGAGGCGGCTTGGCGGCCCTGGACCAGCGGACAGCGCATCCTGCGCCTGGCTCGGGCCTATTTCATCAGCGGCGATGGCGAACTGGCAGAGACGGCCTGGAGTCAGTTGGAACAATTTTGCCAGGCCAGCCCGCCGCTTATGGGGCCGGGCTGGACCTCGGCGGGCCTGGTGGCGGTCCGCGCGCTGAACTGGCTGTGGGCGTTGCGCTTTCTGGCCCTGGCCAAAGGCCTGGCAGGCCTGGGCGCGGGCGGTGGCCCGGTGGTGGAGGCGGTCCTGCACCTGCGCCTTATGGGCATGCTCCTGGCCCAGGACCAGGAGGCCGCCGGCACGGCACCCGGGCCGGAACAGGCCGCCGGCGCGGCGGCGCTGATGTATCTTGGCCGCTGCCTGCCCTGCCTGCCCGAGTCCCCGCAATGGTGGGAAGCAGGACGCCAAAGCCTGGGCCCCGCGCTCATGGCCTGGTCCGGGGCCGGCGCCTCCGGGGACTGGGCTCCGGCCTTGGCCGCCGCCGAGTGGGGAGCGCTGGGGCTTTGGCTGGGCTTGGAGGCGGGGGCGGAAATGCCGGGGGTGGTGGCCGGGGTGAGCCGCCTGGCCGCCCTGAGCCGGGCGCTGGCCCCGCCCTGGGGGAGCGGCTCGCTTTGGGGCTGGCCCGGGGAAGCCTCGGTGTTGGGCTTCGACCTGGAGCCATCGGCCGCCGCTGCCGCAAGCGCCAATCTGGCCGCCATTCTTTTGGCCGCTCCGGAGATCAGGGCCGGACGCGAGATAAACGAGCGCCTGTACTGGACCCTGGGGCCCCAGGCGGGCGAGCGGCTGCGCCAGTTGGCCGGAGGGCCGGCGCCGGGGGCGCAGGAGTGGCACGGAGCGGGGGTTGCCAGCCTCTGCGCCGACGGGGTTGGGCGCAAGGTGGGGCTGCACCTTTCGACCTCGCCAGGCCAGGCCGCGGCCCTGGGCCTGGCCCTTTTCCTGGAGGGACAACCCCTACTCGCCCCTCCGGGCCCGGTGGGGCGGGGACCCCTGAGCTCCCACCTGCGCAGCCGAAGCGCTCACAACACCATCATGATGGACGGCCAGGACCCCAAGCCTCTGGGCCGGGTGGACTTGGAGGCCCTGGAGCAGGGGCCGCGCCACCTTTTCCTGGCCGCCGCCTATGACGGCTACGACCACCTAAAGGACCCGGTGCTTATCCGGCGCCGGGTGTTTCTGGACCATGAGGCAGGTCTGATCAGTCTGGTGGACCAAGTGCAGTCCACCGGAAAGCACCTCTGCGAAGTTTTCTTTCACCTGCCTCCGGAAACTAAGGTGGAGGCGGCGGGGCAAGGCAGCTTTCTGCTGAGCGGGGTCTTCGGCCAAGTCCTGTTCAAGCCCGAGCCCAAGGCCAAGGTCACTCTGGTCACCGGACGCGGAAACCCGCCCCTGGGCTGGATGGCCCTGGGTCTGGGCAGGGTCACTCCCGCGCCGGTGCTGCTTTTGCGGGCGGCGGTGGTGGGCAACGCCCGCATCACCAACGTCATCGCCCTCACCTCCGGTCGCGAGGCGTAATACCTACAAGCGTTCAAGGGATAACTTTGAACGCTAATTTGGTATGCGGGCCAAGGCTCACCCCAGCCAACAAGTTGGCTGGGAACCCCGGGATGGCCCGCCGGATGCGCAAGCATCCGGGAGGTCGGGTAAATCACGCTTTGGCACGACCGACAAGCATTCAAAGCCATGGACGGCTTTGAATGCAACTTGGTGCAATGTCCGTGGGGTAACGCACTTGTAAGCCCAATAGCCATAACGTATCCTGGGAAGTAATGATCTCCAAGCTTCCCGGCAAGGCGGAACCCCGCTCGCCGGCATGATCAACCAACCAGGGAGCAAAGGGGAACCATGGCGGAAAAGCTTGGCATCCTGGTATCCTCCGACGAGCACCTCGACCATCTGATCGGCATAGCAAAGGCGGCGGTCAAGGCTGGCAAGGAAGTCATCGTCTTTCTCACCAATCGCGGAGTCCTGCTCACCAAGGATCCTCGTTTTACGGAGTTGGAGGGCCTGGGCCAGCTCAGCCTGTGCAACGTCAACTTCGAGGCCTTTGGACTAAGCAAGCCCGTTCCGCTGGTGGATGAAAAGGACTTCGCCACCCAGGCCCGTCACGGCATGATGATAGAGGACTGCGACCGCTACCTGGTCCTATAAGGGGTAATAGCCATGCACGGCGTCAAACGGGTGGCCTTTTTGATCAATGAACCCCGCGACTGCTGGGAGGGGCTGCGCTCCACCCTGGGCCTGCTGGTGGAGAACATGTGGGCCTCGGTCTTCTTCATCGATTGCGAGATCGATCTGCCCTCCGGCAAGACCAAGGCTGATTTCGAAGAGAACCTGGAGATGCTGGCCGACCTGGAGGGCGAGGCATTCAGCAACGTGGCCGCCAACGCCGAGAAATTCGAGGGCATCTCCTACGCCACTCTCGAGGAAATGGCAGGGAAGATCAAGACGTTCCATCTGGTGGTGCCCTTTTGAGCGGGGAAAATCCCATGACCCAGTTGCAGGTGGTGAAGACGCCTCCCCAGCCAAGCGCCGTTTTTTTGATGCGGGCCCTGGGCGAGGGCAAGGAGGTGACGCGGTTCAACCTCTATGAAGACCGGGATTATGACCGCCTGGTTTTCCTGATCTTCACTCACGACGAGGTCATCAGCTGGTGGTAGGGCCCGGCCGGCGCGCACTGGACCGTTTGTTGCTGCTGCTCAACGATAAGAGAAAACAATGACCACGGAGATCCGCGAGGACATGCCCTGGGTGATCTTCCGCCTGGGCGAACAGAAGCTGGGCCTATCGGCCTCCGACACCAAGGAAATGCTGGCGCTGCCCACGGTGACGCCCATCCCCCGCGCACCGGATTTCATCCGTGGAGTCATCAATCTGCGCGGGGAGGTCATCACCCTGGTGGACCTGCGTCTGCGCCTGGGCATGCCCTCCAGCGAGACCGAGAAGGAAAACCTGATCAAGCTGCTCGAGCAGCGCGAGCAGGATCACAAGAACTGGCTGGCCGAGCTGGAATCCTCGGTGCGCGAGGGCCGGGCCTTCGGGCTGACCACCGACCCCCATGCCTGCGCCTTCGGCCGCTGGTATGATTCCTACACCACCGACGACCTCAAGGTGGGCAGCCTGCTCAGGCTCTTCGACATGCCCCACAAGCGCATCCACGCCATCGGGGAGGAGGCCAGGAGCCTGATGGACAAGGGCCGCAAGGACGAGGCCCTGGAGGTCATCAGTTCCACCCGCCAGGGCCCCCTGGCCCGCATGATCGCGCTTTTCGGCGAGACGCGGGAGATCATCCGCAGGTCCAATAGCGAGATCGCGGTGGTGGTCGAACGCGATGGCGTGAGCGTGGCGCTGACCGTGGACGCCGTGGATTCGGTGGAGACCCTGGCCCGCGATTCGGTGGAGCCGATCCCCGCCGGTCAGGGCGGCCAGTTCGACAATCTGATCTCATACCTGGGCAAGCGGCAGGAGAGCGAGGAAATGGTGCTTCTGCTGGACATCGGACGCCTGCTGGACCAGACCCGGGGCATCGCGCCTAATACCAATTAGCGCTCAAACTACTCGTTTGAACGCTAATTGGGATTAGTATCAGCGACTCTGATTGTAATGACATCCAAGAAAAACGGCGCGCCCGCAAAGGCGCGCCGTCGTAATTGGCACAGCAAGGGCAAAACGATCTACATGTTGTAGAGCTCCTCGCCGTAAAGGCGGATCCAGTCCTTCTTCAGAGCCTCCACCGCCTCCTTCAGCTGCTTGCCTACCCCCAGTATGAGGATGGTCACCGGGCCGGTCTGGATGCAGGGGTAGAGATACTCCACGTTTACAGCGGCCCGCTGGAGCGGGTTGAGCACGGCCAGGAGCCCGCCGGCGTGGTGGGGGGTCTCGGCGGCCACCACTTCTGCCAATTCCACCTTTAGGCCCTGGCTGGTCAGCACGTTGGCGGCCTTGTCGGGGTTGTCGGCCACGAAGCGCATGAGCCCCGCTCCGCTGGAGGTGTCGGTGGACACGAAAAGGGCCACTATGTTCACACCCGCCTCGCGCATCAGTTCGCTGATCTTGGCCAACTGGCCGGGCTGGTTGGGAACGTGGATGGCAAGCTCCTTTACCGTCATGCCTTCTTCTCCTTGTTGAGGGCCTGGCGGGCCTTCTCGGCCCCCACCTCCAGGGCGCGGCGGTTTAGCTCCAAGACCTTGGGCTTCTTGCCCAGGCCGGTTTCAGCCAGGGCCTCCTTAATGTCGGTGATGCTGACGATGTTCATGGCCTCGGCCAGGGCCCCCATCATGACCACGTTGGCCGAGCGGTCCTCACCCAGTTCATGGGCCAGGTCGCTCACGGGCAGGGAGACCACGGTCACGTCCGGGCGGTTGACCGGCGCGTGCACCAGTGTGCTGTTGAGCAGGATGGTGCCGCCGGGGCGAACCACGTTGACGAACTTGAGCAGGCTGGGGTTGTTCATAACCACGGCGCAGTCGGGGGAGCTGGCCACCGGGCTGGCGATCTCCTCGTCGCTGACCACCACCGTGCAGTTGGCGGTGCCTCCACGCACCTCCGCGCCGTAGGAGGGCAGGTAGGTAACGTTCTTGCCCTGGCGCATCGCGGTGAGCGCCAGGAGAAAGCCCATCATGAGCACGCCCTGGCCGCCAAAGCCGGCGAAAACGGTCTTGGTGGTCATGACGCCTTCCCCTCCCTGGCCTCGTAGCCCGTCTCGTCCTTGATCACTCCCAGAGGGAAGACCTGGCTCATGGTTTTGTCGATCCACTCGGCCGCGGCCACCGGGCTCATTTTCCAGTTGGTGGGGCACATGGACAGCACTTCCACCAGGGCGAAGCCCAGGCCGTCCAGCTGCACCTGGAAGGCCTTCTTGATGGCCTTGGCCGCGCGCATGATGTTTTTGGGCGAGTTCACCGCCACCCGTTCCAGATAGACGCTGCCCTTGGCCACGGCCAGCATCTGGGTCAGGTCCAGGGGCGCGCCGTCACGTTCGGGCTTGCGGCCAGACGGGGTGGTGGTGGAGGCCATGCCGGCCAGGGTGGTGGGGGCCATCTGGCCGCCGGTCATGCCGTAGACGCCGTTGTTGACGAAGACGGCGG
Source organism: Deltaproteobacteria bacterium (assembly GCA_021811275.1). Classification (GTDB taxonomy): domain Bacteria; phylum Desulfobacterota; class Desulfarculia; order Desulfarculales; family Desulfarculaceae; genus JACRDC01. The sequence goes on along the minus strand of JAJZPI010000080.1, from coordinate 9,534 downwards.
ACACCTTCTCGCCGCGGTTGGCGGCGTGGATGGTTTCGGCGGTGCCGATGGCGGCGATGTCGCCGTCGCCCTGGTAGGTGAAGATCACCTTGTCCGGCATAACCCGCTTGAGCCCCGTGGCCACGGCCAAGGCCCGGCCGTGGGGGGCCTCGCCCATGTCCACGTCGAAATAGTTGTAGGCCAGCACCGCGCAGCCCGCCGGGGGCACGCCGATGCAGCGCTCCTGGATGCCCAAGTCATCTATGGCCTGGGCCACAAGACGGTGGATGATGGAGTGCCCGCAGCCCGGACAATAATGGAAGACATTGGGTTTGAGGCTCTTGGGTACCGTGAATACCTGCTTCATGACAGACCTCCCACCAGCCGGTCCTTGGAGCCGCCGTCCTCGTCCAGGTGGGCGCCGTAGTAGTAGTGGCTGATCTGGTGGGCCAAGTCCTCGGGAGTGGGGACCACCCCGCCGGGACGGCCGTAGAAGTTGACGTCGGCCTGGCCCTTGACGGCCATGCGCACGTCTTCCACCATCTGGCCGGTGTTCATCTCAAAGACCAGCAGGTGGCGCACCACCCTGGTCAGCTCCTCCAGGGGTTGGCTGGGGAAGGGCCAGAGGGTCTTGGGCCTGAGCAGCCCCACCTTGAGCCCCATCTCGCGCACGCGCTTGATGGCGCCCTTGGCGATGCGGGCCGAGGTGCCGAAGGCCACCACCACCAGGCGCGCGTCCTCGGTGAGGTGGGTCTCCCAGTCGGTCTCGCTGCGGGTGACCGCGTCGTACTTGCGCACCAGCTTGTAGTTGTGGTTTTCCAGAACCTTGGGGTCCAGGAGCAAGGAGAGGATGGTGCGGGAAGGCCTGCCCTTGGCCCCGGTGAGCGCCCAGTCCTTGACCGGCAGGGTGGCCAGGTCGACGGCGGCGGGAAACTCCACCGGCTCCATCATCTGGCCGATCATGCCGTCCCCCAAGATCATTACCGGATTGCGGTACTTGTCGGCCAGGTCGAAGGCCCTGAAGGTCATGTCGCACAGCTCCTGGCAAGAGGCCGGAGCCAGCACGATGCAGCGGTAGTCGCCGTGGCCGCCGCCGCGAGTGGCCTGGAAATAGTCGCTTTGGGAAGGGGCGATGTTGCCCAGGCCGGGGCCACCGCGCATCATGTTGCCGATGACCGCTGGCAGCTCCAGGCCGGCCAGGTAGCTGATGCCCTCCTGTTTGAGGCTGACGCCCGGGCTGGAGGAGCTGGTCATGACCCGGGCCCCGGCCATGGAGGCCCCGATGACCATGTTGACCGAGGCCAGCTCGCTCTCGGCCTGGACGAAAGTGCCGCCAACATCCAGGAGTCGGCCGGAGAGATACTCGGGCACCTCGTTCTGGGGCGTGATGGGATAGCCGAAGTAGTAGCGGCAACCGGCCAGCACCGCCGCCTCGCCCAATACGTGGTTTCCGCGCATAAGCCGTTTAGTCACGGTACACCTCGATGGCCAGGTCGGGGCAGATGGTGGCGCAGAGGGCGCAGCCCGTGCACGCTTCCTTGCCTTCCGCAGCCTCGTACTCCGCTGGATAATAGCCTTTTTCATTGAGCTGTTTGCTCGCCTTGAGCCGGGCCTTGGGGCAGACCGAGATGCACAGTTCGCAACCCTTGCATCTTTCACGGTCCAGCTTGACTTCACCTTTTGCCATAACTGCTCCACCGCTGCTTTGCCAAAGAATTCTTTACTAGCAGAGGGGAAAAAAACTGTCAAGGCGGGGCATTGGGTTTGCTTGTAATTTCGGACATCCCTAGCATGCAAATAGGAAACACGTGGCCGCGCGCCGGAATCGACACGCCTTCCGGAATGGATCCGGGCGGCGCCATCGGTCCCCCCGCCCGGCGGCCGGTCCCAGGCCAGTCCCCGGTTTGACATGGACGGGTCCGGGCCTTAGCATTGAAAGCGCTTCGGCACACGCGCGGGCGCGGGGCCCCCGGGGGCCTGGACAGGCGGGAAGACCATGGGTGAATGCGAATGCGGTTGTGGCGGTGAACTCAAGCCGGTCCTGAGCCAAGAGGCCCTGGCGCTGCTCGAGAAACACCACCAGTTCCCCGGCCCGTACATGTTCAAGGTCATCGGGTTCGGCGGGGCGGGTTTCGCCGAGGACGTCGCCGCTGCGGCCGAGAGCGTGCTCGGTCCCTTGGACCGCGCGGCTTGTCTGAGCGCCAGGCCATCCTCCGGCGGCAAATACCTCTCCGTGACCCTGGAGACCGAACTGGCCAGCGCTCGGCAGGTCCTGGACGTCTACGCCGCGTTTAAAAAGGTGCGGGGCGTGGTAGTGCTGGTCTAGGCGAGTTTCCTCCGGCCCAGGCGGCCGCCTTGATTATCTTCCCACGGGTGGATATGATCTGCCAACCTCGCGACCCCTGTCCGGGGTGGACCGGGTGTTTGGCATCCATACTCGAAGACGGCCGAAAAGTGTCCGGGGTTGTCCATGCGCCGCGATCTCGAAAGCCTTGGCGAGGTCGGACACGACCTGATCGTGGTGGGGGCAGGCATACATGGGGCCTGCGCCGCCCGGGACGCCGCCTTGCGAGGGCTCAAGGTCGCCCTGATCGAGCGGGGCGACTTGGGCCAGGCCACCTCCGCCAACAGCCTCAAGGTGCTGCACGGCGGCTTCCGTTATCTGCAATCCCTGGATATTGGCCGCCTGCGCCTCTCGGCCCGAGAGACCGCCGCCTGGCTTTTCATCGCTCCCCATCTCACCGCGCCGCTACCCTGCCTGCTGCCCCTGCGCGGCGGGCTGACGGAAAACCCCCTGGCCATGGGAACGGCGCTCAAGCTCTATGACCTGCTCAAGCCGCGAATGGCCGGAGCCTTGCCCCCCGGGCGGCTTTTGAAATCCGGCGAACTGGCGCGTTGGGCGCCGGCGGAGCTGACCCAAGGAGCCTCGGCCGGGGCGCTTTGGCACGACGGCCTGGCTCTTGACAGCGAGCGCCTGACCCTGGCCATGGCCCAGTCCGCGGCCGGGCGCGGGGCGGCGGTGGCCAACCACTTGGAGGCCGTGGATCTGGAGACCGCCGGGGGCAGGGTGGTGGGGGTGCGCGCCCGCGACCTGCTCGGCGGCCGCGAGTTGCTGGTGCGGGGCAGGGCGGTGTTGGCAACGGCAGGGCCGTGGACCGGGGCCCTTTGCGGCGAGCCCGCGCGGTCGCCGGAAATGGCCCTGGCCTACAACCTGGTGGTGGAGCGCCGACTGGGGTGCGCGGCGGTGGCGGTGCGTTCGCGCTCTGGTCCGGAGCAGGACCCGGTGTGCGGTGGCGGGCGCTTCATGTTCATGGTGCCCTGGCGGGGAAGGACCCTCCTGGGGACTTCCTATCATCCCTGGGCGGGCGGGCCTGATCAGGCCCGGCCACGGGCCGGCGATCTGCTGGCCCTATTGGATGAGTTCAATCAGGCCTGTCCGGGACTGGGCCTGCGGCCCGCCGAGGTGAGCTTCTTCCACTGGGGGCTTCTGCCCCTGGCCCGGCCTGGCCAGGCCCCGGCCGGCGGCGGGCTTGCCAGCCGGCCCTTGCTGGCCGACCACGGAGCGGCGGGCGGACCAGCCGGCCTGTTCTCCCTGCGGCCGGTGAAGTTCACCACCGCCCGGGCCCTGGCCGAGCGTGCGGTGGACCTGACGGCGCGCTACCTGGGGCAGGGCGCGGTTCCCTGCCGCACCGCTTTAGAACCGGTCTGGGGGGCCGAGCCTTCGGCCTCTGGCGCCGAAGGTGATATTGAGTCGATCCCGCCAGGCGCCAAGGAGGAGCTGGCCTCGCACTATGGCCACCGCGCGGCGGAGGTCTGGGCCCTGGCCCGCGAGGACGCCGAACTGGCCCGGCCCCTGGACCAAGGCTGCCCGGTCCTGGGCTGCCAGGTGGCCTTCGCCGTCCGGCGCGAGATGGCCCTTACCTTGGCGGACGTGGCCCTGCGGCGTACCATGCTGGGCAAGGCCGGGCCTCCTTCGCCCTGGGCCCTGGAGCGGGCGGCGGCCATCATGGGCCGCGAGCTGGGCTGGGACGAGGCTCGCCGCCTGCAGGAGGTTGCGCGGACGCGCGAGGCCTATCGGCTGATCGAGGAAATCAGGGGCCGGGGGACAGCCGCATGAACCACCCAGATACGAAACGCCCCGGCTCGCCCTTCGCCTTCAGCGGGGGGGCATTTCCGCGCGAGACCCCGGACATCGAGACCGCCTCGGAGGGCTATGCCGGACGCTTCGCGGGCGAGGTCGGGGCCTGGTTCCTCGACATCCAGGCCCGGACCACCCTGGAGCTGTTGCGGCCCTGGCCCGGCGCGGCGGTGCTGGAGGTGGGAGGTGGTCACGCCCAGTTGGCCGGCCCGCTGCTGGAGGCCGGTTACCGGGTCACGGTCACCGGTAGCGGCATCCAGGCGGGCCAGCGCCTGGCGCGGCTGTTGCCGCCGGGCTCCTATGGCTTCGTGGTCAGCGACCTCCTGCGGCTGCCTTTTCCCGACCGCAGCTTCGAGGCGGTCCTGGCCTTTCGCCTGCTGGCCCATGTACAGGCCTGGCCAGCTCTGCTGGCCGAGCTTTGCCGGGTGGCCCGCAAGGTGGTGGTGGTGGACTATCCCGAAAAGCTGAGCGTGAACCTGATTTCCGAGAAGCTTTTCGCGGCCAAGCTGGCGGTGGAAAAAAACACCAGACCCTTTCATCTCTATTATGGTAATAGCTTGGCATCCGAGTTCAATCGCCTGGGATTTTCAGGTTTGGTTTGGCGGCCTCAGTTCTTTCTGCCCATGGCCCTGCATCGCGGCCTGGGCAAGGCGGGGCTGAGCCGCGCGGCAGAGGGAGTCTGCCGCGCCCTGGGTCTCACCCGGGCCCTGGGTTCGCCGGTGATCTTGCGGGCCTCCCGCCTGGGGTGAGGTGAGGCCCGCTGCCGATTGCCGGCGCATCGCTTTTGGAACGATGGCGGCGGAAATGTTAGGGGGAAGCACGGCCTAGCCTGTATTGGGGCCGGCGCGGAGTTGGCAGGGCCATCTCCTGGCCGCGCACCGGGAAAGAGGCATGTTGTGCGCATCTTGGTATTGGCCCCGCAACCCTTTTTTCAAGAGCGCGGTACCCCCATAGCCGTCAGGCTATTCCTGGAGGTGCTGGGCCAGGCGGGCCACCATCTCGAGCTTCTGACCTATCACGAAGGCGACAATGTCGATTTGCCCGGCGTGGTCATCCATCGCATTCCCGTCTTGTGGGGGACCAAGGGCGTTCGGCCCGGCTTTTCCGCCAAAAAGCTGATCTGCGACGCGGCAATGGCGGTCAAGGCCCTCAAGCTGGTACGCCGCAAAGATTTCGACATGGTCCATGCCGTGGAAGAGGCGGCCTTCATCGCCTGGGTGCTCAAAATCCTCTACGGCCTGCCCTACGTCTATGACATGGACTCCTCCCTGGCCACGCAGGTGCTGGACAAGTTTCCCTGGCTGGGTCCGGCGGCCGGTTTTCTGCATTGGGCGGAGGGCCAGGCCCTGAGTCACAGCCAGGGCGTGCTGGCGGTCTGCCATTCCCTGCGCGACCGGGCCCGCAAATACGCCTCGCGGGTGCCCGTGGCCTGTCTGGAGGACACCAGCCTCTTGGGCGGGGGCGTGAACCGCTCCACGCCGGGCGAGTTGGAGAGCCTGGACGGCGTGAAGGTGATGTATGTGGGCAACCTCGAATCCTACCAGGGCATCGACCTGCTGCTGCGGGGATTCGGCCTGGCCCTGCGCCAAATCCCGCGCCTGCGCCTGGTGGTCATCGGCGGCGTGGAAACCCACATCGCCAAGTACCGTGGAATGGCCGCCGAGTTGGGCGTGGCCGGACGGGTCTCCTTCCTGGGCCCGCGCCCGGCCGGGGAACTGGGCGTATATTTGCAGGCAGCCGACATTCTGGTCTCGCCCCGCATCGCCGGCGACAACACCCCCATGAAGATATTCTCCTACCTGGATTCGGGCAAGCCCTTGCTGGCCACCCGTCTGGCCACCCACACCCAGGTCCTGGACGACAAGGTGGCGATGCTGGTGGAGCCGGAGCCGGCGGACTTGGCCCGGGGGCTGACGGCCCTGGCCAGCGATCCGGACCTGGGGCAGGAACTGGGACGCCAGGGGCGGCGCAGGGTGCGCCTGCGCTACAGCCGTGAGGCCTACGGTCGCAAGCTCAACAGCTTTTACGCGGCCATGGCGCGCGCTCTGGGCCAGCGTCGGCAGGCCGGCGGCGCGCCCCGGGCGCATTAGCGGCGAGGCCATGACCACCGACGCACCGAAAGCGGAGGGCGCCGCCAAAGGCTCCGAGTTGGTCTGGGCCCTGGCCCTTTTCCGGCGCTCGCTGCTCAAGCAGGACAAGTTCCGCCGCATCAAGGCCATGCTGGGAGACCCCAGCGGCCTGGCCTGCCTGGACATCGGCTCCAACAATGGCGTGATAAGCTGGCTCCTGCGTCAGGAAGGCGGGACCTGGGTCAGCGCCGACCTGGATGAGAAGGCCGTGGCCTCCATCGGGCGGGTTTTGGGGGAGCGGGCCTGGCGCATCGACGACCGGAAGACCCCCTTTGCCGCCGGACAGTTCGACGCGGTGGTCATCATCGATTTCCTGGAGCACGTGGCCAACGACGCCGCCGTTGTCCAGGAGGTCAAACGCATTTTGAAGCCGGGCGGGACGCTGGTGATCAACGTGCCCCACCTGAAGCCCGGCTCATGGCTCAACCGCCTGCGCCACCGTCTGGGGCTGACCGACGAGCTGCACGGGCACCTGCGCCCCGGCTATTCCCTGGACTCCCTGCGCGGACTGTTGGGCGGGGACTTCGTATTGGAGGAGGCTCGCACCTACTCCAGGTTCTTCTCCGAGGCGGTGGACACCGCCCTGGGGCTTATGTACCTGGCCCTGCAACGACGCAAGCAACGGCAGGTGGGCTCTTCCAAGGGCATCGTGCTGCACCAGGAGGACCGGGAGCAGAACCGCAAGGAACTTCTGCTCATGGGTGCAATCTATCCGCTGATGTGGCTGGTTTCGCGGCTGGACTATTTGCTGCCATGGACCGCGGGCTACAAGCTGGTGCTAAGGGCTCGCCAACGGCCGTAGCGGGCGGCCGGGGCCTGAGGCGGCTTCGCCTTGCGCCCTATGCCGCCGTCGCCCGCGCACAGAAGGTAGAAGGCGGGACGGGCGCCGCGAGCAGGCTCTAACGCCAATCCGAGGCCGGGCGCAGGAACCAGGCGCCGCCGGCGTCGGAGCCGGCCACCCGCCGGGCGACCAACTCGGTGAAGGCCTGATCGAGCTGTGCCAGGGGGGCGTTCCAGACCTTTAGGACGGTGTCCCGGTTCAGCGACGCGCCGGAGTCGGACAGGCCCACCATCAGCAGGTAGAGGCTGGTGCCTTCCACCGAAAGCTTTAAATCAAAAATCCGCTGTTCCATGGCATAATCTCTCGGAAATGATTTCCTGCGGCCAAGGGCCGGCGCGGCAAAGGTCCGGCTGCACGCGCCGGGAAGCTTAGCACAAGGCCCAGGTCAAGTCATCAGCCGTCCCGCCGGGCGGCGTGGTCTCCAGGGGAGGGTCTAGGGGGACAAAACCATGGAGAATGAAGGCATGTCCAACCAAAACGCGTCCGCTATCCTCAAGCTGATCGTCGAGGAAGGCCCCCAAGCCAGGGCCGGCAGCATACCGGAGTTGCGTCTGGCCGTCAGCCGCTTCTACGAGGGGTTCGCCACGCCCATGAGGCTGGCCCTTCAGGATATACACCTCGACGGCCTGCCAGGGCGCTGGATCGGCGCGACCGAGGCCGAGCCCCACCGCACTGTGCTCTTCTTCCACGGCGGCGGTTACTCCACGGGCTCGGCCAGCGACCACCAGGACCTCTGCGCCCGGCTTTCAGCCGCTTCCGGCGCTCGGGTGCTAAGCATAGATTATCGCCTGGCCCCGGAGAATCCCTTCCCGGCGGCGGTGGAGGATTGCCTGGCCGCCTGTATCTGGCTGCTGGAGCGGGGCGTGCCGCCCAAGCGCCTGGCCCTGGCCGGCATATCCTCGGGGGCCTCCCTGGTGGTCGCCACCCTGCTGGGCCTGCGCGACCTGGGCCGGGCCCTGCCCGCCGGAGCGGTCTGCATGTCCCCGGTGGCGGATCTGGCGTTTCCCGGCGAATCCATGCGCGCTAACCAGGGTCTGGACTGGCTCGCCCCCCAGCGCCTGGAGGCTATCCGGGCCAACTACCTGGCCGGGGCCGACCCCGCCAACCCCCTGGCCTCGCCGATCAAGGCCGACCTGCGCGGACTGCCGCCCCTGCTGATCCAGGCCGGGGGACACGAGATCATGCGCGACGACATCCGCGCCCTGGCCGACAAGGCCGGCGCCGCCGGAGTCGACTTGACCTACGAGGAAGCCCCGGAGATGTTCCACGGCTGGCAGCTATTCGCCTCCCGCCTGGCCGAGGGCGAGGCCGCCATCGCCCGGGCGGGGGACTACATCAAAAAGCTCATACCCTAATTCTCCAAAGCCAGGCCGGTCCGCCCGGCCGGGCCGCGGAGGCGGCAGAGAAAGGCCAGTCATGCCTCTTCCCGTCCTGATATTTCCCCAGACCGTTTTGCGCCGCTCCACCCTTTTGGCGCTCTGGCCCCTGTTCGAGCCGGTGCAGGTGATGGAGTCGCCGGCCCTCTCCCCCTCGGCCCCGCAGACGCGGGCCTGTTTCGAGGCCTTGGGGGGCCTGGCGCCCCTGGCCCAGGCCCTGAGCCCGGCTAGGGCCGAGGCCCCGGGGCCGGCCGGTGAGGAATCGGGCCGCCTGGCCGGCCTGCTGCGGCAGTGGGAGCAGTGGCTGGCCGACCACCAGGGCTCGGGCCAGGCCGAGGCCATAAAGGCCGGCATCAGCCTGCCCGACCCGGACCATGAAACCATGCACAGCCTGCGCGGCGACATCAAGGCCTATGGCCGACGCTCGGCGGCCGGGCCGGGGGCGGGGGCGGAGGCGGCCCCGCCTCCAGAGGTGGAGGCCGCCCTCTGGCTGCACCTGCTGCGCCAGCAGGACGAACAGGCCGGGGAGTTGGAGGGGCTGCTGGCCCAGGCCGAGGCTGGCCAGCAGAGCCTGGGCAGGGTCATCGGCTTGGAGGAGGAGGACAGCCAACCGGCGGACTACGAGCAAGGGGTCATGGACAGGCTGCCGCCCCTGGACCACACCTTGGACGAGGAACGGCAGCTGCCCCGCCGCCTCTGGGCCTGGGCTACCCTGGCCGCCGGCCTGGATGGGGGGGAGGCTCTTTTGGCCACAGACAGCCTGCCCGCCGCCCAGTGGCTGCGCGAGCGGGTCAACCGCCGCCTGGCCTTTGATCCGGGCGAATTCCGTTCGCCGGCCGGGGCGGTATCTCCCCTGGGCCTGGTTCATGAGGGCGAAGCGGACCCATCTTCCCCCCTGGCCCAGGAGGCCTTCCGCCTGGCGCTGCCCGACCTGGGCGGCTTAGGGGAAACGGAGGTGCTGGCCCTGCGCGAAAGGCTCGAGGCCGGCGGGGCCCTGGAGAAAATTCGCCAGGCCCTGGCCGGGCTTGTAGCGCGGCTGGGCCGGGAGCCCTGGTCGCCCGCGCTGAAGGA
>JAJZPI010000079.1 GCA_021811275.1 Deltaproteobacteria bacterium | reverse complement strand
AGCCAACGCCCTGTGGGTGAGCCGGGGCCTGCACGCCGTGGCCCTGGCGGGCTTCTTCCTGCTGGCGGCGGCCTTCGGCCTGGGCCGCATCTACCTGATCGGCGTGGCGCTCATCGGCCTGGCCCTCATCGTGGAGCAATGGTTGGTGCACGTGAAGCTGGCCAACGTGCCCATGGCCTTCTTTACGGTCAACGGCGTCATCTCGGTCGCCTTCTTTATCTTCCTGGCCCTGGACCGCTGGCTGGGGACGGGGGCCTGAAACAGTGCACACCCTGGAGATAGACCTGCGCCAGCTGGGCGTGCTGGAAAAGGCCGTGCAAATCGCCCAGGAGCTAGGGCCGGCGGCGGCGGTGCGCTATGTCCGCTCCTCCTACCACCTCCTCTCTAAAGTCTACCACCCTGATCTGCACCAGGTTAACCGCGAGGCCGCCGAGGAGGGCCAGAAACGCCTGAACGCGGTCAAGGAGCGCCTGGACCAGACCAGCGACGAGGAGTTGGCCCGCTTCTTGGGAGGGGCGGTGCGTCCCCTCAACGGTCATCCCCGGGTACTGGTGGTGGAGGACGAGGAGGGGCTCAAGGAGAACCTGGCCGAGCTGCTGCGCCTGGAGGGCTACCACGTCTCCACCGCCGGCGACGGCCTGCAGGGCCTGCGCGCGCATCTCTCCTTCCGGCCCGAGCTGGTCATCACAGACGTGGTCATGCCCATCATGGACGGGGTGGAGATGGTGCGCGCCTTGCGAGGCCGCGACCCCCGTCTGAAGGCCCTGTTCATCAGCGGCTTCTTCGGCACCCGCTCCATCCGCCAGGAGCTTACGGACGAGATCGCCCGCTTCGGCTACCCCATGCTCAGCAAGCCCTTTAGGCCCAGCCAGCTCTTCGCCCTGGTGCGCCAGGCCCTGGGCTAGACGCTTTCAACCGCCAATCACCAGCCCCACAAAACCTCTTGAACCACGGCCCCGCGCCGAACCATACTGGGACAGGTCGTCTATCGCCCTTGCCACTCCACCTCTTTCGGAGCGCGCCATGCCGCTGAAATTCATCTCGACCTACCGCCGCGCCAGTTTCCTGGACCCCTTCAACAACTTCCAGCCCACCACCCGCGAGGTGGAGATCCGCCGCGACCCCTTGACCGGCGACATCACGCGCATCCTGGCCTTCCGCCTGCGCGACCTGGGAACCATCGACCACAGCCTGTTCCTCGCCCGCAGCCAGGAGCGTCCCTGCCCCTTCTGTCCGGAAAACCTGGAGCAGATGGGCGCGCGTTTCCTGCCCGCCGACCTGCCTTCAGGCCGTCTGACCCGCGGCCCCGCCACGGTGGTGCCCAACGCCTTCCCCTACGAATCCATGAACGTGGTGCTGGTGCTCACCAAGGAGCACTACCTGCGCCCCGGCCAGTTCACCCCCGAAATCCTGGCCAACGGCCTGGCCCTGGCCCAGGAGTCCTTTAAAAAACTGGCTTCAGGCATGGGTTTCGGATCGGTCAACAGCAACTACATGATGCCCGCCGGCGCCGGACTGGTGCACCCCCACTTCCAACTCGCCGCCGGAGAAAAACCCACCGTCTTCCAGGCCAGTCTGCGGGCCAAGGCCCAAGCCCACGCCCGCCGGGGGGGCGACCTGGCGGCCGACTACGTGCGGGCCGAGCAAGCCAACAAGGTCCGCCTGATCGGCAAGCTGGGGCCGGCGGTCTGGCTGGCTCCTTTCGCTCCCCGGGCGGTGTTCGAGGTCATGGCGCTCATGCCCGAGGGCCAGGGGCTCATGGACCTGAAGGCCCCCGCCCTCGCGAAACTGGCCCAGGGACTGAGCCGGGTGCTGGCCTACTTCGAGGACAAGGGCGTGGGAGCCTACAACCTAGCCCTGCACACCCCGCTCAGGCCCGGGACCGGTTTGCCCTTCATGCTGCGCCTGGCCAGCCGAGTGCAGATCCCGCCCATGGGGATCGACGAGATCAACTACTTCGAGAAGCTGCACGACGAGATAATCAGCTTCCTGCCGCCGGAGAGCTTGGCGGAGGAGCTGCGCGCCAGATGGAAATAATCGCCCGCCGCAAGGCCAAGGAGTCGTCCGCTCATGAGCCAGACCCCGCCCACGCCCAACTACCCGTCCCTGACCCTGGGTGAGCTGCTGGACCAAGTGGCCCGGACCCACCCGGAAACCGAGGCTCTGATCGATGTGCCCAGCGGCCGACGGCTGACCTATGCCCAGTTCAAGGCGCAAGCCGACGCCCTGGCGCGGGGTTTCATGGCCCTGGGGCTGGCCCCTGGGGATCGCCTGGCCCTCTGGTGCCCCAACCGGCCGGAGTGGCTCATCGCCTGGTTCGCGGCGGCCAAGGCCGGCCTGATCCTGACCAGCGTGGACCTGACCCACCAGGCCCAGCAGCTGGCCTACGTGCTGGGCCAGAGCCAGGCAAAGGCCCTGGTCCTGGCCCCGGGGGTGAGCGGCGGTGAATTCCTGGAGATTTTCAGCGGGCTATGCCCGGAGGTGAACGCGCCAGCTCCGGAAGGAATCTCCTGCGAACCCCTGCCGGAGCTGAAACGGGTTGTGGTCATCGCCGACAGCGCCCCGGACGGGGCGCTCAGCTGGCGGTCGGTCATGGACCTGAGCGCGGCGGTCGGCCCCCAGGCCCTGGCCGCGCGTCAAGCGGCGGTGGGGCACCTGGACGCCGTGACCCTGCTCTACACCTCCGGCACCACCGGCGCTCCCAAGGGCGTGCTCTCCCACCACCACGGGCTCATCTGCACCTCCCGCGCCGGGGCGGCCCACCAGGGCCTGGCCGTGGGTGAGCGGCTGTGCGTCTCCGTGCCCCTGGCCCACATGTTCGGCTGCGTCTGCGTGGCCCTGGCCGGCATCCTGGCCGGGGCCTCCCTGGTCTTCCCATCCCCCACCCCCCAGCCCGAGGCCATCCTGCGGGCGCTTTCCAACGAGGACTGCGTGGCGGTCTACGGCCCGCCCACCTCCTTCATAGCAATGATGGACCTGCCCGAGTACAAGTCCCTGCCCCATCCCAAGCTGCGCACGGGCATCATGGGCGGGGCCCAATGCCCCATTGAGGTCATGCGCCGGGTGGTGGACGACATGGGCGTCAGAGGCATCCTGGTGGGCTATGGCCAGACCGAGGCCTCGTCCTGGGTGGCGCAGACCAGGCCGGACGACCCACTGGAATTCAGGGTTTCCACCGTGGGCCGGCCCCTGCCCGGGGTGGCGGTGCGCCTTGTGGATCCGGAGAGCGGCCAGGTCGTGCCTCCAGGCCAAGTGGGGGAGATTTGCGTGCGGGGCTATAACATGAAAGGCTACTTCAAGAACCCCGCGGCCACCGCCGCGGCCCTGGATGCCGAGGGCTGGCTGCACACCGGCGACCTGGGAAGCCAGGACGCACGGGGCTACATCCGGATCAGTGGACGGCTCAAGGAGGTCATCCGCACCGGCGGCCGCATCGTCTTCCCCGCCCAGGTGGAGGAGGTGCTCTTCACCCACCCCCTGATCAACAACGCCCAGGTATTTGGCATTGATCACAATGAGTTGGGGGAGGAGGTGGCCGCCGCCATCCGACTGGAAAAGGGCGCCCGGGTGACGGCGGAGGATATTCTGGCCTTCCTACGCGGCAAGCTCCCGGAAAACCACCTGCCCCGGCGCATCAAATTTGTGGAGGACTTCCCCATGACCCCCCTGGGCAAGATCCAAAAATTCCGTTTGCGCGAAATGTTCGCCGAGAACGGGAAGCCGAAGGCCCAATAACGCAACCCCTTGTGGTTCAAACGGCCCAACCACTTGACATATTGCGTAGTTTTTTGTAAAAGTAGGTAAGCCGCGCGGTGCGGCCAAACCACAAGGGGAGCATCGCCATGGATGCGGACCAGATTCGCGCCAAGCTGTTCGGCCGGCGTTTCAGGGGCTACGACCCGACCCAGGTCAACGCCTTCATGGAGCAGGCGGCCGAGCGCATCAGCGAGTTGCAGGCCCAGTCCGAAGGCTTCCAGCGCGAGATGGATCGCCTCAAACAGGACCTCAAGGACTACCGCGACCGCGAGCAATCCCTGGAGTCGGCGCTCAACCAGACCCGCCAAGTCTCCCAGGAGATCAAGACCCATGCCGAACGCGAGGCCCAGCTCCTGGTGGCCGAGGCCGAGTTGCAGGCCGAAAAGATTCTGGGCCAGGCCCACAACCGCCTGGCCCAGATCCATGACGACATTTCCGAGCTGAAGCGCCAGCGGGCCCAGTTCGAGGTGCGTTTGCGGGCCTTGGTCGAGGCCCACCTCAAGCTCATGGACTTGGAGCGCGACCGCGACCGCGAGCTTTCCGAGCTGGAGGACAAAATCAAGATACTGCGCACCCCCGGCTCCTGATCACCTTGCCCCTCCTGGACGCCAAGCCCCAAGGCGACGGCCTGAGCTTTCTCGTGCGGGTGACCCCCAGGGCCGCCCGCGACGAGCTTTTAGGGGTTGCCGAGGGCGTTCTCAAGATACGGCTAACCGCCCCGCCGGTGGAGGGCGCGGCCAACGAGGCCCTGCTCAAGTTCCTGGCCAAGGCCCTGGCGGTGCCCAAAAGCCGCCTGCGGGTGGTTTCTGGCGAAAAATCCCGGCACAAGAAGGTGTGGGTGCAAGGTCTCCGGCCAGATGAGCTGGAGCCCAGGCTGGGCCTGTGCGGGCCCTAGCCCGGAAGGCGCTGGGGGCAGCCCTTCTCCTCTGTCTTGCCGCCCGGGCCCTGGGCGGGGCGGCCTGGGCAGGGGAGGCGCCGGCCCTGAGCGTGACCGCCCCCACCCCTGAGCTGGCCGCCCTGGTGCGCGAGGTGGCGGCCAAGACCGGCCCCCGGCTGGCGGCTTGGCTGGGCGCGGAGCCGGCCCGCATGGAGGTGCGGGTGGCCGGCAGCGTGCGCGAATTCGAGACCGAGGCCGCCCTGTTGCAAGCCCCGCAGTGGGCCGCCGGGGTGGCCGTGGCCGAGCGGGGCCTTATCCTGGTGCGTTCACCCAGGCTCCTGACCAGCCCGGAGCAGTTCCGGCCTCTCCTGGTGCACGAGATGACCCACCTCTACCTCTCCGCCGCCTTGCCCCAAAGGGAACACCCCCTGTGGCTGGAGGAGGGTCTGGCCATGTACGCCTCGGGGGAGAGCAGCCTGGAGCGCGGCACGGTCATGGCCGAGGCGGTGCTGCAAAAGAGACTGCTCCCCTTCGCCCAGATCGAGAGTAGCCTGCCCGCGGAGGCGGACCAGGTAGCCCTGGCCTACGCCCAGTCCTACTATTTCATCTCATACCTTATCCAGGAGCACGGTCCGGAGGTCCTGACCCGTCTGGTGCGCTCCCTGGCCCGGGGCCGTGACCTCACCACCGCCCTGCACGAGGCCACCGGCAAGGGCCTCTACGCCCTTGGCCGGGATTTCACCGCGGCCATGGAATCGCGCTTCTCCTGGATCGCCCTGATCACGGCCGGAGGCACGGTCTGGGTGGTGGTCTCAGTCTTTTCGGCGGTGGGGCTGGTGCGCCGGCGGCGGGCCCAAAGGGCGCGCATGCGGGCCATGGACGACCGGGGACCCGAGCGGGTGTCCCGCCTGGGGCGCAGCTGGCCGCCGCCCCGGCCTAGGGGCAAGGTGTTGGACTCGGCCGGGCTGGGCAGGGAGGGATTGGCGGATGACGAGGGGGAAACCGCTCCCGAGGCGAGAGGGCCAAAGGATTACTAGGCGCTGTGGGAGATGCCCAGCGCCTCCATGGACTCATCGTGCAGCTGCAGATCGAAAAGGCGCTCGCGGGCGGCGGCGCAGTCGAAGTTCAGGCTGCAGTGCAATAGGCAAACCGCATCGGTGCGCTCAAACTCGCCGAAGCAGTCGATGCGCTCTTCAATATCCTCGGGTTGCAGGCGTCTGGCCAATATATTCCTCTTTAGCCGAAAAGAAACCTTTTACGCCTTAAAGATAACATCTTCGCGCCGGCCGGCCAGTGCCCGGACGGATTAATTGATAAATACCCTACGGTAATCCCGAATATTCTGGAGGGCCAAGCCCGCGCCCATGACCACGCTGGTCAGGGGGTCCTCGGCGATGACGACCTTGATGCCCATTTCGTGGTTTATCAGGCGGTCCAGCCCGCGGATGAGCGCGCCGCCCCCGGCCAGGGTCAGCCCGATCTCCGCCACGTCGGCGGCCAGCTCGGGCGGGGTTTTCTCGAAGGCTCGGCGCACGCTCTCCACGATGACCGATACCGGCTCGGCCATGGCCTCGCGCACCTCCTCGTCGGTCATGGTGATGGTGCGGGGTATGCCGTTCAAGAGGTCCTTGCCGCTGACCTCCATGCTCAGGGGCTCATCCAGGGGGAAGGCGGAGCCGATGCCGATCTTGATGTTTTCAGCGGTATTCTCACCTACCTGCATCTGATACTTGCGCTGGATGTAGCGCATGATGGCCTCGTTGCCCTCGTCGCCGGCCACCCGGACGCTCTCGGAGTAGGCGGTGCTGAACATGGAGATGACCGCGACTTCGGTGGTGCCGCCGCCTATATCGACGATCATGCTGCCCCGGGGCTGCTCAATGGGAAGGCCAGCGCCAATGGCCGCGGCCATGGGCTCCTCGATCAGGTAGATTTCGCGCGCCCCGGCCTGCTCGGCGCTCTCGATCACCGCCCGCTTCTCCACCTGGGTCACGCCCGAGGGCACGCCGATGAGCATGCGCGGCTTGACCAGCCCGGCGGCCGAGCGCACCGTGCTGATGAACTCCTTTATCATAAGGCGGGTGAGGTCGAAGTCGGCGATTACGCCGTCCTTCAGGGGCCGGCTGGCCAGAATGGAGGGGTTGGTACGGCCCAGGTACTCCTTGGCCTTGTGCCCCACGGCGATGGTCTTGCCCGTATCGCGTTGGATGGCGATGACAGAGGGCTCGTTAAGCACGATGCCCCGGCCCTTGATGTAGATCAGGGTGTTGGCCGTGCCCAAGTCCATGGCCATGTCTTTGCCGAACAGGCCCAGAATCTTGCCGAAAAACATGCTTCAAGCCTCCGCTCGTCGCCGGGTCCGGTTCCGTGGGCCTCTAGCCGTCACCCAGGCGGTAATGTTCAATGGTGGCCGCCACCCGATGGCCGGCCAGCTGCAAGGCGCGCTCCTCTTCATCATCCACTTGGCGCTCCGTGCGCCCCACGAAGGCCCAGGCCCCGGTCAGCCGGCGCCAGGCCAGCAGGGGGACCCCCACGAAGGCGTTGTAACCGCGCATCGGCTCGTCGGGCGCGATCAGGTAGGACTTGCCCGGCAGCGGGTTCATGCGCGAATGGGTGAGCGACCTGCCCTCCCGGAGCACCCAGCCCACCAAGCCCTGGCTCACGGGAAAGGCCCTGCCGCGCAGAGTGCTCAGCGAAGGACCCTCCACCGCCTCGACCGTGAACTGCTTGCGCCCCGGATGCAGCAGCAGCAAAAAGCCCATGGAGAGCCCAGTGTAGCGGCGCGCGGCGTCCAGGACCTCGGAATAATACTGGCGGCGGTCGCTGAAGCCAAGGGCGGCGTTCTCCACGTCGTAGAGCAGGTCCAGGATGCGGCCGTACATGGCCTCGCGCGAACAGGTGTCCTGGTGCAAGACCAGGTGATGGAAGAATATCGAGAAGTCGCGGATGATCTTCTTTTCGCGCTCGCCGAAGACCTGGCGGTTCTTGGTATCCACCACCAGGACCCCCACCTCGCCCACCGGCAAGGCCACGAAAGCCTGGACCCCCTCGTCCTCGTCGTAGTAGCGGGTGGCCCCCGAGCCTTGGTGATAACGGTCCACGTCCACCGGCTGGCCGTGCTTGGCCACGTAGCCGACCACGCCCTCGCCCTCGCGGATCACCGACTGGGCCCGGAAGGAGCGGCTCAGGGTGTGCCAGGCCGCGGCCCGCAGATTTGAGCCGCCGTGTTCGCGCAGGAACAGGGCGGCGGTGTAGGCCTCGGTCAGGTCGGCCAAAAGGTTGATAGCGTCTTTGAGTTCCTGACGGGGGTCCATCGAGTGCGCGGCCTCGCCGAGGCGGCACTCAGCAGCAGTCGCTGCAGAATTTTGCATAGGACCGGTCATAGGTGCGCTCGCCCTGGGGGCTGAAGAAACAGCCGGGGATTTGGCGCATCTTACGGTGATACGCAACGCATTGACAGCAAAGACCCGTCTTTTCACAGGACGAGTAGGAACAGATGCACTGGGCCAAGTTGGCTTGCAGGTTGGGGCAGGCTTTTTTCATCTGGTCGATGGTCAACTTCACGCTCGCTTGCCGGGAAAGCCGGTTTTACAACCTTCATATGCCTCGGGACCCACTCTATATAGGATCGGCCGGGGTGTCAACCACAGAATAATGGGGTCAAAGGGCGAAAAACCGCATCCGGGTCTTGCCCAAACATACCTTAGGGCTTACAAATAGACCATGCCTGAACTGCCTGAAGTAGAGTGTGTGCGCCAGACCCTTGCCCCCCGGGTATTGGGCCGTCGGGTGCGCCAGGTAAAAGTCGGCATCGAGAAGGTGGCGCGGCCCGGGGCCGAGGCGCTGGCCCGGGGCCTCAGGGGCCGCCGCGCCTTGGCCAGCCGCCGTCAGGGCAAGCTGATCATCCTGGAGTTGGAGGGCGGGGCCTTTTGGACCATCCACCTGGGCATGACCGGCCAGGTCATCATCGCCGAGCGCCGCCCGCCGGCCGACCATATCCACATCGGCGTGACCTTCGCCGACCAGGGCCCCTCGCTCTTCTACCGCGACGTGCGCCGTTTCGGGGCCATGGGCTTCTGGCCGGACCAGGCCGCGCTTCTGGACGGCCCACTGGCCCGCATGGGTCCCGACGCCCTGGGCATGGACGACCAAGTCTTCGCCGGCCGCCTGGCCGGGCGCAAGGCCCCCATCAAAGGCGTGCTCCTGGATCAGACCGTGCTGGCCGGGGTTGGCAACATCTACGCCGACGAGGCCCTGCACCGGGCGGGCATCTCCCCCTTGGCCAGGCCCGCCGAACTCGGCGCAAAGGTCCTGCGGGAATTGAACCGCCGCCTGCAGGAGACCCTGGCCGAGGCCCTGGCCCAGGGTGGCTCCTCGGTGCGCAACTTCGTCGACGCCAAGGGCCGCCCCGGCACCTTCCAGCAGGCGCACCGGGTCTACCAACGAGCGGGCCTGCCCTGCCCGGCCTGCGGAACCGCGGTGGAACGCATCGTCCTGGCTGGCCGCTCCACCCACTTCTGCCCGCGCTGTCAGAAGTAAGGATGGGAGATAGGGGGAAGTATTTTGTTTCCCCCTTCGGCTTACGCTAGCCCTCGAACAGGGTCCGGTGCAGGGCGGGCACGGCCTTGGCGATGTCCTTGTCGTCCATGACCATGGAGAAGTTGATACTGCCCAGGCCAAAGCTGACCATGTCCACCCTGGCCCCGGCCTTTTCCACGCTGTCCAAGATGTTCACGGTCAGGCCGGGCCGCTGGGCCAAATCGCGACCGACCACCACCAGAACGCTCTTGTGGGTGTGCACCTGGCACTGGCCCAGGCGCTCCAAATCGGGCAGGGCCTTCATCAGGGGTTCCAGCTTGTCGGTTGTCAAGGACACGCTGATCTCCGAGGTGGAGATAACATCCACCACCACCCCGTGCCGGGCGAGGAGATCGAAGGCCCGGGCCAGGAAGCCCGCGGCCTGGAGCATCTGGGTGGTGTTGATGGTCAGCACCACTTGGTTTTCCTTGTAGGCCACGCTGGTGGCGGTCTTGGCCTGGGCGTCGCCCTGGCGGTCGATGACCGTGCCGGGATGGCCGGGGTGGTTGGTGTTGAGCACCCGCACCGGGATGCCCTTCTCCACCGCCGGCAGCAGGGTGGAGGGGTGCAGGACCCGGCTGCCGAAATAGGCAAGCTCGGCCGCCTCGTCGAAGCGCATGAGAGGGATGTTGCGGGCGTTCTTGACCACCGACGGATCGGCGCTGAGCACGCCGTCGGTGTCGGTCCAAATCTCCACCTCTTCGGCCCCCAGGGCCGCGCCCAGCAGGGTGGCGGTCAGGTCGCTGCCGTTGCGGCCCACGGTGGTAATCTCGCCCGACTCGCTCTTGCCCACGAAGCCGGTGACGACGGGCACCACATCCTCCGGCACCAGCTCGGCAAAAGCCTTCCTCATGCGCTGGCCGTAGTCGGCCACCGGGCGGGCGTTGCCGAAGTTCAGGTCCGTGATGAACCCCAGGTCCCAGACATCGTAAGCCTTGGCCTTCAGCCCCTGGCGGGTGAAAAAGTCGGCGATGCAGCGCACGGCCATGCGCTCGCCGAAGCTGGCTATGTAGTCCAGGCTGCGGGGGGAGAGTTCGCGCACCAAGCCGATGCCGCGGAGCAGATCGCTGATCTCCTGGAACAGGTCGGCCAGGACTTCGCCGGGGCAGCCCAGGGAGGAGGCGATTTCCGATTGCAGGTCGATGACGTCGGGCAGTGCGAAATCGCGGCGCACGGCGGCCTTGGCCGAATTGATGAGCGCGTCGGTCATGCCCTTGTGGGCCGAGCTTATCACCACCGGCCGTCGGTCAAGCCGCCCCCGCACTATCTCCATCACCTTTTCGATCTGCTCGCGGTTGGCCACCGAGCTTCCGCCGAACTTCATGACGATCATGACACCGCTCCGCTTGAGATGGTGACTGTGAGGGCCGACTGAACCAAGTTATACCAAGCAGCCCGCAATCCGGCACGTTCGCTGGAGAATTTTCAGGGCCCCGCGCCCGCGCCTCAGTCCCTCTTCCATAAATCATTCGGGCCCCAGGAAGCAAGCCGGGTCTTCGGCCAAGGGGTCCCCGCCATGGGCATGGGCTATGGCCCGGCATCCGCGGCAGGCCGCCCAGCGCGGGCAGCGGCGGCAACGGTCCTGGTAGCGGCTGCGCTCGCGCAAGGCCGCCAGCGCCGGGGAGCCGGCCCAAATCTCGCGTAGCGAGTCCTGGCGCAGGTTGCCCAAGGGAATGGGCAGGCGGCGGCAGGGCAGCACCGTGCCGTCGGGCAGTAGGGTCAGCCCGGCCGTGCCCGCCGCGCAGCCGCCCAGGGGTATGTCGCCCAGATCCTCGCCCAAGGGTACGCTGGCCTGGGCGGCCAGGGGGTCGCCGGTGACCAGCTCCAGCCCCGGCGGGTCCAGCGCCAGGATGCGGCGATAGAGGTCGCGCACCTGCGCGCGGCTCAAGGCCTGGTCGAGCATCTGCCTGCCCCGCCCCACGGGCACCAAGCGCGAAAAGCCCAGACGCTGCACGCCCAGGGAGCGGGCCAGCTCCGTGAGTTCCAGGAATGACCCCGCGTTGTGCGCCGAGAGCGTTACGTTCAAGGTGACGGTATGTCCGGCGGCCAGCAGGTTCTCCACGCCCCGGAGCGAGGCGTCGAAGCTGCCCTTGCCCCGCACCTCGTCGTGCACCCGGCGCGGCCCCTCCAGGCTCACCTGAACCCCGGCCACCCCCAGCTCAGCCAGCCGCTCCGCCCGCTTGGCATCGGCCAGCAACCCGTTGGTGAGCAGAAACACCGCCACGCCCCGGGCGCGGAGTTCTCCGATGACGGCGAAGAGATCTTCCCTGAGCAGCGGCTCCCCTCCGGTAAGGTTGCAGGAGGGGTTGAATTCCAGACCGTAGGCCTGGCGCCAGATGTCAAGGGTCTCCACCAGCTCCGCGACCACGTCCCGTGCCTCGGCCAGGTCCATCTCGCCGCCGGAATCCGGCTCCTGATAGCAATGACGGCAGGAAAGGTTGCACCGCTGGGTGAGGTGCCACTGCAGGAAGAAATCATGGGTCCGGGTTATGGCCATGGCTTGACGGCGGGAGCGGCTGGGGGCCTACTCCACCAGGTCGGCCTCCACTTCCAGAGCCAGGCGGAGTTCCTTGCCCACCATGAAACCGTGGTTTTCCATGTCCAGGTTCCAGATCAGTCCGAAGGACTCCCGGTTGACGCGGCAGCCGGCCCGGAAGCCCAGGCTGGTTTCTCCGTCGGGGCTCCTGACCGGGCCGAAGTACTGGGTCTCCAGCTCCACGGGTCGGGTTGTCCCGCGGATGGTCAGCAGGCCGTTGACCAGGCAGGTGTTGATGCCCGTCACGCTAACGCCCGCGCTCTTGAACTCGATGAGGGGGAAGTTGGCCACGTCCAGGAAATCGGCGCTTCGCAGATGCTCGTCGCGCTTGGCAATGCCGGTGATGACGCCCGCGGACTCGATGGTTATCTCCGCTGCCAGGCTGGTCAGGTCCGGAGGCGAAAACCTGATCTTGCCCGCCACCTGGTTGAACTGTCCGTGGACCAGGCTGATCATCATGTGTCCCACGCTGAAGGCCGCCACGGTGTGGTCGGGGTCTATGCTCCAGGTCGCCACACGATTCCCTCGTCAGCGGTTACGGAAAAGACTCGGGCGGAGCGGACGGCCCCCCGCCCACTCCGCCCTTGTTCAAGCCGCCACCTGGCGGCATTCAGCTCTTTCAGCCCTTTCACTTCAGGCAGTGCTTGGCCGGTTTGTCCTTGGCCGCCGCTTTCACGGCCAGCCAAAAAAACGCCTCCTTCTTGAGCGTCTCCTCGCCGATCCGTTTTTTCATACGCCGCCCTCCGTCCAAATTGGCCCATGCGCGACTCCATGCCGCCTTTTTTCAGGCTAAGGGCGGAGCAAGGGACAAATCAATGGAAAAATTATCCTCCAACTCCTCAACTATAGTTAATATCTATCGTACCGGCGCGCCACCCTAGCGCCCCGCGGACTCCCATTTCTTCTCTTCCTCCTCGCGCAGGGAGCGCCTGAGCACCTTGCCGATCATGGACTTGGGCAGTTCGGAACGCACTTCCACCTCCTTGGGCACCATGTAGGCCGAGAGGTTCTCCTTGCAGAAGTCGATGATCTCGTTCGGCTCGATGCTCTGGCCGGCCTTGGGCACCACGTAGGCCTTGAGGTACTCGCCCTTCTTGGGATGGGGCAGGCCCACGGCCACCGCCTCGGCCACCTTGGGGTGGTCATGCAGCACCTCGTCCACCTCGCTGGGAAAGACGTTGAAGCCGCTGACGATGACCAGGTCCTTCTTGCGGTCCACCAGGGTAATGTAGCCTTCCTCGTCCATGACTCCGATGTCGCCGGTGTAGAGCCAGCCGTCACGCAGGCACTCGTCGGTCTTCTCGGGCTGGTTCAGGTAGCCGCTCATGAGCTCCGGGCACTTGATGATGATCTCCCCGGCTTCGCCCGGGGGCATGTCGCGCTTACCCTCGGCCAGGTCCACCACCCGCCACCGCACGTCCGGGAAGGGTATGCCGATGGTGCCGGGTTTGCGCTTGCCCCGGAAGGGATTGCAGGCCACGGCGGTTACCGCCTCGGTCAGTCCGTAGCCTTCGATCAGGGCCGCGCCGGTGCGGCTCTCGAACTCGCGCATCACGGCCAGCGGCAGGGGCGCCGCCCCCACGAAGATGCCGCGCAGGCTTTTGAGGTCGTAGCTGTCGATGTCCGGCAGCTCTTTTATGGCGATGAACATGGTGGGCACGCCGGCGAAGAGGCTGGGCTTGTGACGGACGATAGCGTCAACCACCTCCTTGGCCTGGAAGCGGGGCAACAGGATCACCGTGCCGCCGTGGCTGAGCGGGGCGTTCATGCACACGCTCATGCCGAAGCCGTGGAACAGGGGAAGCACCGCCAGCAGCGAATCGGCCAGCCCCATGTCCACCCACGAGCAGGCCTGCCAGGCGTTGGCCACGATGGCCCGCTGGGAGAGCATTATGCCCTTGCTCACCCCGGTGGTGCCGCCGGAGTAGATGAGCACGGCCAAGTCCTCGGGGGATCCGGCCGCGGCCGGGACGGGCCGGCCCTTTTTGAGCAGGCCCTTGAAGAAATGGGTGCTCGCGTCCCGCTCGATGACCACCTTGGGCATGCTCTTGTCCAGTCCGCGCTTGACGGGATAGAGCAGGTTGAGCGG
This sequence comes from Deltaproteobacteria bacterium, assembly GCA_021811275.1. GTDB lineage: Bacteria > Desulfobacterota > Desulfarculia > Desulfarculales > Desulfarculaceae > JACRDC01. The sequence continues at coordinate 4,393 of JAJZPI010000079.1, read as the reverse complement.
AAAGGGCAGGAAATCGGCCAGGCTGGTGTAGACGATGAAATCCAGCGTGACCTCCTTCCTGATCTTGTTCACGCGCTGGCTCAAGAGGTCCAGGGCGATCAGGCCCTTGGCGCCCGAATCGTGGAACTTGAAGATAAGCTCGCGCTCCACGTTCAAGGGGTTGGCCAGGACCGCCGTCACCCCCAGGCGCTGCAAGGCCAGGAAGGAGATGACGAACTGGGGGCAGTTGGGCATGAGCAGCACCACCCGGTCGCCCTTGGCCAGACCCAGGTCCTTCAGGCCGCCGGCGAAGCGCGCGGTCAGGTCCATGAGCTGGCGATAGGTGATGGTCTTGCCCATGAAGATGAGCGCCGGCCGCTCGGGATGCCGCTCGGCGGCCTTGGCCACCAGGGCCTGGATGTCTTCGTTGGGGTACTCGAGGCTATGGGGCACCTCGGCGTCGTAGCATTGGAGCCAGGGGCACTCGTTCATGCCTTCCTCCTGCGGCTGCAAATGGGCTGTGCCGATAACGCGGGCGGGCGTCGCAGAATCGACCGATCGGCCTGATTAGAACCCAGGCCGGGCCGGTGATGCAACCAAAACCGCGAGGGGGCGCTAGGGCCGGGCTAGCCCTCCCGGGTGGGGTGTTCCCACTCCTGCCAGGAACGAATACTCTCGGGCATGGGCGGTGAATCGCCGGTGAAGCCCACGGAGGCGGCCAGCTCGCCGGTGTCCACCTTGCTGAAGCGGGGACCAACGAACAGGCCCTTGACCACGGCCACCGCGCAGACCTCCCCGCCCTGCTCGAAGCGCTGCTCCATGAAGAACCACTTGTGATCCCAGCATACGATGCGGGTGGTTAGGTCGTAGCGGCTCAATGGGCGCAGACCCCGGCGGTAGCGGATGGTGGCCGCGCCCACCATGGGCCGCCAGCGGCGCTTGAGAATGACCGAGAGGATGCCGTTGCGGATCATCATGTCCACCCGGCCCAGGTCCATGATGGAAAGATAGCGGCCATTGTTCATGTGCAGGTTCAGGTCGATGTCGTTGGGCCAGACCACCAGACTGATGCGGGAGGTGTCCAGGGGGTGCAGCTTGGGCCGGCGAAGGGCCTTCAAAACCACCTTCAGGGTGCGCAAAATAAGCATCATGGCCGGTCATTCCTCGGGCAGCGGCCCCCGGGCGCGTCCCCGAGGTCCTTCTTGAGCTTGTTCCGTATCCAGCGGACCAGGTCCAGAATCAGTCAGAGCACGCGTCGTTCCTCCTCATTGCCCGGAGCGGTCCGGGCAAGCGTTCAGGAACTCGAGCGCCCGCCGCTCCAGCCAGCACAGGCCGTCGCCGTCAAAGGACAGAAAGCCTACGTGGCCGCCGTGGCGGGGCGCCTCCAGGTGAAAATGGGGATTGTCCCGCGCCTCCTGCCAGGGGAAACAACCCGGCCCCAACAGGGGATCGTCCATGGCGTTGACCATGAGCGCCGGCAGGGCGATGCGAATGAGCCAGGGCCGCGCGCTGGCCTTGGCCCAGTAGTCCTCGGCGCTGGCGAAGCCATGCAACGGCGCGGTGTAGCGCTCGTCGAAGTCGCGGAAGGTTTTTATGCGTTCGTAGCCCGCGTCGTCCAACACTCCGGGCAGGTTCTGCATTTTGGCCCTTATCTTGGCCCGCAGCATCTTGAGGAAGCGCTTCATGTAGATGCGGTTTTGCCCAAGCTCCGAGCGCCGCGACCCGCAGGCCAGATCGCAGGGCACCGAGAACCCCACCCCGCCCACCAGGGCCGGGTGGGCGTCGCCGCCCCGCTCGCCCAAATACTTCATGGTCAGGTTGCCGCCCAGGCTGAAGCCCACCAGCCCCACCCGGCGATAGCGCCCATCCCTCAGGGCATGACTCAGCACCGCCTCCAGGTCATGAGTGGCCCCGCTGTGATAGAAGGCCGGGCGCCGGTTGATTTGGCCCCCGCAGCCCCGGAAGTTCCAGGCCAGCACGTCCCAGCCGTCCCGGTTGAAGGCACGCGCCATGGCCAACACATAAGCCCGGCGCGAGTTTCCCTCCAGCCCGTGGCTTATGACCGCCAGGCGCTCGGAGCCCGGGCAGGACCAGTCCAGGTCCAGGAAGTCGCCATCATCGGTGTCGATGCGCTCGCGGCGGTAGACCACCTCGGCCTGCGGCCGCCATAGGTTGGCCACCACGGTGTGAACATGCCCGCTCTTCAGAAAACTGGGCGCGCTGTAGGAGGAAACCAGGACCGGCAACTTTTTCTCTCCCGGAAACGGTTGACCCGGGGCCAGGGCGGCAGCCAGGCTTCTATGTTGACGTCCCGGGACTCTTTCTGCAACACTACGAGACAACTCTGACGCGTCCTTCGTGCCGCGCGGGTGAGGAGGGCCATGGTCGCCGTGGACCTTAAAAGCCCTAAAGCAAGGGGCCCCGTCCATCCCGCTCACGCCAGTCCGCTCGGCCCTCAAGCCGGCTTGCGAGGCGGCGCGTGACCCTCTCCGATCTCACCCGCGAGCTTTTCACCTACCTTGTGCGTTTCCGCCAGCTCGCCGCCTCCCCCCAGCCTCCGGCCCTGGCCAAGGTCCAACGCGACCTGGAGGACATTTTCGCGCGCATGGAGGAAGGAGCCCGCGGCCACCCTCCCTTGTCCCGCTCCTACGGGCTGGTGCGCTACCCCCTGGCCGCCCTGGCCGACGAGCTGATCCTGGATTCGGAGTGGAAGCAGGCCGCGCAGTGGCCCGAGGCGCTCCTGGAGCGGCGGCTCTTCGGCACCGCCGAAGCCGCGCGACGGGTCTTTGACTTGGCCAAGGAGGCCAAGCGCTGGCCCCAGGACGCCGCCGGCATCCTCTATCTCTGCCTGGGTCTGGGTTTCCACGGCCGATATTCCCCCCAGGACCCCGAGCTGGCCGCGATCAAGGCCCAACTCCTGGATATGCTCCCTGTACGGACCGCGCGCCGGCCCGCGCCGCCGCTTCAAGAGACCAAGCCCGCGCCGCCGAGCGATTTCAGCGCGGCCCAGGCCCGGCCCCGCCCGGCGGTCAGGCGGCCCGGTCCGCTCATGGGAGGGCTGGCCGCGGCGGCGGCGCTGACCCTGGCCATCTGGGGGCTTTGGCCCGGCGAGGGTCCCCGCCAGCCCGAGAGGGTGGGGCAGGTCACTCCCGCCACAATCATCGCCGCTTCGTCGGCGGGCGCCCCGTCCCCGGCCCCAGCGCCAACGCCAGCCCCGGTTGGGCCCGCGCCGGTGGTGGATACGGCCCGCTCCTCCATCGCCACCGTACCGCCACCCGCCTCCAGCCCGCCCAAGGCGGAACCCGCCCCCAAGGCGGAACCCGCCCCCCAAGCCGCGCCGCCACCGCCGCCCCGGCCCGAGACCAAGCCCGCCCCCACCCCTTCGACCGCACAGGTCCCGGCTCAAATTCCGGCCCAGACCGCGGCCCCGGGGCTGGCGCCCCCTACCACTGACCAGACCGCCACCCCGGCCCTGCCCCAGACCCACGTCATCCAGGCCGGACTCTACATCGGCCCCATACAATCCAACCGCTTGGCCGAAAGACTGACCTCAGCCGGCTTCGCGGCCTATGTGGTGGAGCGCACCCGCGCCGATGGCAAGCTCCGCTATATCGTTTTGGTGGGGCCCTTCGCCCAAAAGGATATGGCCTTGAAGGCCATCCAGAGCATTCAGGACAAGTTCGGGGTGAAGCCCTATCTGACCGATCCGGAAGACCCGGGCCGCGCCTTGCGCTAATCGCTTGGCGCCAGACGCAGCGCCGGCAGCAAGCCCAGGCCCAGAAACATCAGCGCCCCGGTGAGCCCCAGGCCCCAGGAGAAGGACAGGGTTTCTCCCATCAAGCCGATGCCGGCCGGCAGCGCGCCACCTCCAAGAATGTAGGCCAGGGGCACGGTGAGGGAGACGGCCATGCCTCGCGCCGAGGCCGAGCCCACCCTCGCCAGGGCGGCGAACCCGGCCGGGAAGAAACAGACCGCGGCCATGGGCTGCAGGAAGAGCGCCGCCACCAGCCAGGGGCCCCGGGAGAACCCCAGCAGGACGGTGGCCGCCGCGCTCAAGGTCAAGACTCCGGCCAAGGCCTTCTTGGGCCCTAGGTGGTCGGTGGCCCAGCCGGCCGCAAAGGATGCCCCCACCCCCGCCAGGCGGCTCACGGCGATGAGCAGGTTGGCTGCCTGCTGGTCCATTCCCCGCTCGCTGATCAGAAACAGGGGCAGCATGGCGTAGACCCCCATGCTGGCGCCTATGCCCAAGGCGAACAGCGCCACCGTGGCCCAGAAGCTGGGGTAGGCAAGGAGTTCGCGCAGATTGCCCAGGCTGGGCGCCTGGCCCGCCTGCTGGCCGGCCGGCCCCCAACGCCAGAACGCCAGACCCGCCGCCAGGGCGGCCAGGCCCAGCATCCCCAGCACCCCCCGCCAG
>JAJZPI010000237.1 GCA_021811275.1 Deltaproteobacteria bacterium | reverse complement strand
AGGGCCCCGCCTCTTTAAAAAAAGAGCAGGGCCGGTGGAGGACCGGCCCTGCGCGGGGAGGGGGGAAGGGTTTTACCTTCCTGGAGAGGTCGCCCCGACAACCAATGGACCTACAGCGGGGAAACGGTGTTTAATCCATGGTGCCGGGGGCGGGTTGGGGCGAGCGCCCAAAGAGATTGGTACACTTTGTACCGGGTCCACCGTAACAAGGTGAAATCAAGGTGTCAAGATAAAAACCATATCTTGTGCTCTTTTTACCAAATTGACACAAAATATGCTTTACACTGACCCTTCTACCCGCCTTGGACCTTCCCCAGCCAAGCCGCGGCTTCCCTCTTTAGTACACTTTCGACGCCCCGGAAGAAATGGTCCACCCCCGGGAGGGCGAGAAATCTGGCCCGTGCACCAAGGCCACTGGCGTATGCCGCCAATGCCTCCTGCCGCCCAAATTCATCGTCTTCGCCGGTGATTAGGAGCAAAGACCCCGCATCTGGCGGCCAGGGGGCCAACTCACCCATTACAAGTGGCGGGGCTACCCACACGCCGGCGGTCAGGGCCGGGATCCGCGCCGCCGCCGCCGCGCCCACCAGTGTACCGAATGAATATCCCATGAGCGCCAGGGGCCCGGGGTGGCGCTCGACCAGCCAGGCCGCCGCCGCGATCACGTCCTCCCGCTCGCCCCGGCCCTGGTCGTGGCGGCCGCTGGAGCCGTCCACCCCCCGGAAGTTGAAGCGTAAACCCCCCCAGCCGGCGGCCAGGGCCCCGGCCAGGAGGGCCTCCACCACGTTGTTGCGCATGGACCCGCCATATAGAGGATGCGGGTGCAGGATCACGGCCTGGCCCCGCGCAGGAGATTCGGGCTGGGTGAGCCCGCCGCGCAGGGTGACCCGGCTGTCCACGGCTATGCTGACTATCTGCTCGCTCATGGCAAGGCTCCGGTTTGCTTGGTTGGGTGGTCAAAGGCCGCCGGCCTGGGCGATCATATCATCCCCGAACGGCCCCCGGCAGCCCCTTAAAATTGAATCACCATTCATATCAAAGGTTTGTGACTTGGCTATCCAAATAAAAACAAATACTTGACCAGACCGGCCCGCCGGTTTACACTCACGCCTTAAACCCCAAATTGTGCGCGCCATTTGAGCTCTTATTCCGGAGGTGCAGCGTGAAAGGCAACCGCGACGTGGTTATCGTGGCCATGGGCCGCTCTCCCATCGGCGATTTCGGCGGCAGCATGATGTCGGTGCGCGCCTATCAACTGGCCGCCCAGGTGATCCAGGGCGTGCTGGCCAAGGTCCCCAACCTGGCCCCGGCGCTCTTGGACGATGTCATCCTGGGCGACTGCTGCCAGGCCCCCGACGAGGCCAACACCGCCCGCACGGCGGCCCTGGCCGCCGGCATCCCCCAGGAGGTGCCCGCGGTCACCATCCAGCGCCAGTGCTCCAGCGCCATGCAGGCCATGGCCCAGGCCGCCATGGCCATCCAGGCCGGTCATGCCGACATCATGCTGGCCGGCGGCGTGGAGTCCATGTCCAACGCCCCCTACACCCTGCCCCAGGCCCGCTGGGGCGCCCGCCTGCAGCACGGCCAGATGATGGACTCCATGTGGGCCCTGCTGCACTCCGGCTCCACCCTGCTCGACCCTCCGGGCTACATCATGGGCCAGACCGCCGAAAACCTGGCCCGCAAGTACTCCATCTCCCGCGAGGAGCAGGACATCATCGCCCTGCGCTCCCACCAAAACGCCGAGGCCGCCATCAAGGCCGGCAAGTTCGCCGAGGAGATCATTCCCATCAAGGTGGCCTCCCGCAAGGGCGAGAAGATCGTCGACACCGACGAGCACGTGCGCATGGGCCTCAAGATGGAGGACCTCTCCAAGCTCAAGCCCGTCTTCGCCAAGGACGGCACCGTCACCGCCGGCAACGCCTCCGGCTTGAACGACGGCAGCGCCATCACCATCCTGACCTCCCGCGAGAAGGCCCAAGAGCTCGGGCTGAAGCCCCTCGCCAAGATCGTCAACTTCGCCGCCGCCGGCTGCGACCCCAAGATCATGGGTTGGGGCCCCGTGCCCGCCACCCAGAAGCTGCTCAAGAAGACCGGCGTGGCCCTAAAGGACATCGAGCTCATCGAGGCCAACGAGGCCTTCGCCGCCCAGTACCTGGCCTGCGAGCAAGGCCTGGGCTTGAACCGCGAGATCACCAACGTCAACGGCTCCGGCGTGGGCCTGGGCCACCCCACCGGCTGCACCGGCGCGCGCCTGGTCGTCACCCTGCTGGGCGAGATGAAGCGCCGGAACAACACCCTGGGCCTGGCCACCCTCTGCGTGGGCGGCGGCATGGGCATGTCCATCCTGGTCGAGAACGAGTAGGCAAGCCGCGCGCCGCGCCCGGGCCGAGCCCGGGCGCGGCGTTCTTGAAACAAGCGTCCACGGTGTGGCGGAGGGGATGCGCCATGGCCGACACGCCCAAGGGCATGGAGGTCTTCGAGGGCGAGATCATCGCCATGAAGGGCCCCTGCCACGCCGGCCATAAGGTCGGCGACAGGCTTGCCTTGAGTTGCTTTGACACAGGCGGCCTCTGCGGCTTCTTCTACCACGACATATTTCCCGCTTTAAGCATGATGCAGTTCGGTGGGCAGTACCCCTGGGCCGACAAGAACTGCCTCGAGATGACCTGCTGCGACCCCGAGGTGCGGGTGAAGATGGTCGTGCGCCGGGTGGGATAGGGGGTGCGGGAGAGGCCCACAAAAAGACCAAGACGGGCGGGGATAAACCCCGCCCCTACGAAGACAAGAGGGCTCATGCCTAAATTGCTGCCATCGTGAGGCGCGCCAGCGCCGTGGCGATCTCCCGCTTCGCGCTTGATATAAAAAGAAGTTGGATGAAAGTGTGAAAAAGTAGACACTTCTTAATGCAAACTTAACAATGCCATTGATGGGTTGCAATCAATGCAAGCCGACCCTCATACGATGAATGTAGCGCAACAAATTTACATGCTTTTTTTGCCGTGTTGTTGGGTGCGCAGCTTACTAATATCAAAATTTTTGCTCCGTTCCAATGGAATTTTTGGAGAAAAGCATATAAGTTACAGCGTGGTATGCTTGGAAGAAGATTGTTTTTAGGGTTATTTATATTTAATGTTATGCCAGTTTTTATTTTTGGTGTGCAATTGTATTATTGGAACTATGTAAAAATAGAAAGTAATTTAGATTGTTATTCTAAAATAATTGTATATTCAGCGGTTGCCTTTTCTTCTATTTCGGCTTTT